>JAJYHJ010000123.1 GCA_021784785.1 Actinomycetes bacterium
AGAGGTCTTTAGGGCCATAGCTAAACTGGGATACTCTACCATCTAGGGTCGAAGCGACGTAGATCGATGTGGACAAGGAATCCGATTCGGCCGATGGCGAAGACACCACAAAGGCGATTTGTGTTCCATCAGGTGACAGATCAAGGTCACTAACTCCCTTTATCGACCAGACATCACTAGGTTCAAAACACCTCACGTTACCCAATACACCTTTCTCTTGCTTCCATTACAACTCGCTACGGACGTATAGAGTTAGAACCCCGATAGCAAACTAACTATCACATCGCCGACTTTTTCAAGGACACGCCGACACCTTCAAGTGGGTCAATCAAAGGAAAATGGCATGCAGCCTGATGAAGTCGACCAAAGTCTTTCAATTGAGGCTCTTCTTGAGCACAGATATCTTGAGCCCGTGGGCATCGTGTTCTGAATCTGCATCCTGATGGTGGTCGTATCGGACTTGGAAGTTCTCCAGAGATCACGTCTTTGTCCTTGTTTCTCTCGATATCAGGATCCGGAAGCGGTATAGTGTTGATCAATCCCTGCGTGTAGGGGTGTGCAGGATGTGCGTAGAGATCTTCACCTAACGCCACTTCCACTAGTTTGCCGAGATACATGACACCTATTCGATCTGCCAAGTACTTCACCACCGCCAAGTCATGAGAAATCACCAAGTAAGCCATATCATGGCTTACTTGAAGTCGTTTCATGAGATTTAACACCTGAGAGCGAATCGACACGTCTAGAGCACTCACAGGCTCATCCGCTACTATCAGTTTCGGGCTTAAGGTTAGTGCTCTAGCTAAACCTATTCTTTGCCTTTGTCCTCCTGAAAATTCATGAGGAAACCGTTCTAGTGCCTTTGAAGGTAATCCAACTTCCCTCATAAGTTCTAACGACCGCGCCTCTTGCTCTTTACGACTATCCATACCTTGAATACTCAAGGGCTCCTTTAGAATTGCCGCTACTCTCATTCTTGGATCTAAAGAACCATAAGGGTCCTGAAACATCATCTGCAAGTCCCGACGTTTTCTTGCCAGCTCTCGTCTTCTCAGCGAGAATACATCTTCACCTTCAAGAAGCACTTCACCGGAGTCAGGCCGCTCTAATCCAACTATCATACGCCCTAAGGTGGACTTCCCACAGCCCGACTCGCCAACCAACCCAAAAATCTCTCCACTACGAACGGTTAGGGACACTCCAGATACAGCATGGACCTTCCCAACTTTTCGACGCAAAATAGCTCCAGAAGTTACAGGAAAAGTCTTGACAAGATCCTTTATCTCAAGCAGAGGAATCTCCGATGTATTTTCCTCCTTCAGAACCCTACCATGGGAAACACTCACCATCATTTCAGGTCTCAGCAGGCCATCTGTAACAGGGTGAAAGCAAGCGGCAACGTGACTATCATCGCCACTTAGGTGCGGTTCGTTCAATCGACAGTCTGCTTGCACGAAACCACATCGTGGGGCAAATCTGCATCCTTGCGGTGGACTTGTAAGATCCGGTGGAATTCCAGGAATCGAAAATAGTGTCCTACTATTGTCCTGATCCATCCTGGGAATGGACGCTAAAAGCCCTTGAGTATATGGATGTCTCATATGGGAGAATATTTCTTTCGTATCTGTAGCCTCGACCATACGTCCGGCATACATAACGTTTACTCGATCAGCACGTCCTGCCACAACGCCCATATCGTGAGTGATAAGCAGAATAGACATTCCAAAACGATCTTTTAGGCCATCAAGAAGCATGAGGATCTGAGCTTGGATCGTTACATCCAAAGCTGTCGTAGGTTCATCTGCTATCAAAACCTTAGGGTCACATGTAAGCGCAATGGCAATCATTACCCTTTGCCTCAGTCCACCCGACAGTTGGTGAGGATAGTCCGCAAGCCTCTCTTTTGCCCTGGGGACACCTACTAACTCGAGTACCTCAATAGCTCTGTCTACGGCTTCCTTTTTTGATCCTCCCCGATGTAGTCTCACCGGTTCAGCAACTTGATCTCCGATCGTCTTGGTTGGATTTAGAGAACTTGATGAGTCTTGGAAGATCATAGCAATATCGTTCCCACGAATCTTTCGCATCTCAGATTCAGGCATTCCGATCAGCTCACGGCCCTCCAGTTTTATCGACCCTTCCACCACCTTCCCGCCTGGAGGCAAGAGTCCCATAATAGAAAGCCCGGTAATGGATTTTCCACAGCCAGATTCACCTACCAGTCCCAAAGTCTCGCCAGCTCCGATATGAAGACTTACGTCTCCTACCGCTTGGACTACGCTATGCGATAATTCGATATGAGTAGAAAGATTCTGTATATCAAGGATTCTTGTCACGAAATAAAAGCTCCTCTATCGCCTTATCGGCGTCGCAGTCTGACGTCGACTGAGTCTCGTAAAGCATTTCCGATGAAGTTGCAAGCCATAACCACTAGAATTAGACTGATCCCAACTGGGTATACCAACCACCAATAACCATTACCTAAAGCCGTATTTGCTGTTGACAACATGTCTCCCCAGTCGACGTGAGGGTACTGTAAACCAAAGCCTAAGAAACCTAAAAGTGCTATAGCGATAATCGCATCCGCTACCTGAAAAGTAATGTTGACTATTACCACAGAAAGCGCATTAGGAAGAAGGTGTCTAAAGATAAGGCGAGTACGCCCACTTCCCATTACTCGAGCCGCAGAAACAAAGTCTCTTACTCGCAATGAGAGAACCTCGCCCCTAATAAGTCTCGCTGGAACAAGCCAAGAAAAAAGTCCAAGTATCAGACTTAGACTAAGTACCGTTCCACTATATTTCGTAGCAACTATTAGAACAATCAGCAAATAGGGAATTGACAAAATCACATCCACCACGCGCATCATCACACCGTCTAAGACGCCACCAACCAAACCCGAGATCGCGCCATACAAACTACCCAATACGGTGGCAATAATAGCCGCAAAGAACCCGATCTCTAAGGCCGCCTGACCACCAACCATCAATCGACCCAACTCATCGTATCCGTTATTATCGGTTCCTAGGGGATGACCTGCTCCCGGAGGGAGGTCAGAGTTTAGAACATTACCAGACAGTTGATTCGAATAGTAAAGATGAGGACCAACATAACAAAATAAAATAAAAAATATCAATATACCTAGACCAATAAGAGCTAACTTATTTTCTGCAAACGATCTCAGAGCCAATCTCCAACCGGAAGTCACCTCAGAGTTAACGTCTCCACCGTCGACTAAAGAACCGCCGGGCTCTGATGCTCTTAGTCCACCACCTAAATTGATCGAATACTCTTGAACGCCTTCAGTTTCACGCTCTTCCATCATGAAAGTCTCACTCTCGGATCTGCAATCGTAATCGCCACGTCAGCAATAAAGTTGCCAGCCACAGTTAAAACACCGGCTATCAAGGTATACGAGAGTAGAATTGGATAATCTTCGTTCTGCAGTGCGTTGAAGAACATTAATCCAAGTCCAGGATAGTTGAACAAAGTTTCAATAAGCAAATTGCCCGCTAACAGCGCTGGAACAGAGAGTCCTATCAAGGTAATCATAGGCAATACAGAGTTACGAAGAAGGTGTCCTGAAAGTACGGCACGTTGCGAAAGTCCCTTAGCCCTTGCCAGGCGTATATAGTCTTGACCCAGCCCATCTAACGCCGAAGATCTCATGTACTGGGAGTAACCCGCAACCTGAATTGCTACGAGATTTAGGATCGGAAGAAACATAGCTCTCGGATCCTCGATTACACCTATAACCGAAACCGACTGACTTGCCTCTGGAGGAAAGAGTTTTAAACTCAGCGCAAATGCTTGGATTAGAAGGAGACCTAGAAAAAAAGAAGGCATCGAGTACAAGGTAAAAGCACCCGAGGTGACTACATAGTCACCAAGCCGATTTCGCTTTACCGCCTGATAAATACCTAATGGTATCGCAATCGTAATCGCAAGCACTAAAGACACGCCGGAAAGATAAAGGCTACGCAGTACGTTTTCACCTAAGACACTTGTAACCGGTTGATTGAGCTTATATGAATAACCCAAGTTCCCTTGCAAAAGCTGAAGAAAGTAGTGCCAGTATTGAATTACTATTGGATCGTCATATCCGTTAGCTTTATTAAAAGCTGCTACCGCCTTAGGCGACGCATGAAGACCAAGTACAGCTCTACCGGGAGAACTTGAAATCAAGTGCAACATAGCAAAAGCAACCATAGAGATTCCGATTATCACAACAACTGAAGTTACAAAGCGACGAAGGAGATACCCGGCCAAGAGATAGCTTCCTTTCTCAATCTGTTAGCAATTTGACCCAAACTCCATGAGTTTGGGTCAAATTTGATTAATAATCCACTCTGAATAGCAACTACTACTACTTACTAAAGTACCAGTACTGCGGTAGCGGCTGAAACTGAGTTAGACCGGAGAATGAATTTGCAGTCGTGGCACTCAGATTCTTACTAACGGCATAGATGAAGTCTGACGCCGGGGTAAACAGTGCAGGCTGTTGCTCAGTTATATAAGAGGCCTCTGATGAAACTGCCTGAGGATTCGAACCATAAACGGAATTATCGATCAACTTATTTAGATTAGAGTTCGAATATCCACCGAAGTTAAAGGACCCTCCTGTATTGAAGATATTGTTGGTTGTCGGATAATCCGAAGCGCTAAATCCCCCAAAGTCGTTGATTGCCCATTTGTTATTATTTGAGGGAGCACCCGCCACGGAGTAGTTCGAGACTAAGAAGTTGAAAGTTTTAGCGTTTAACTGCACATTAATGCCAACTTGTTTAGCCGCCGCCGCAAAGGCTTGCGCTTGTTCTCCAAGTATTGGAGGGGAGTTCGTATAGAACATGGTCGGAGCGATAGTTGCATGGAGCGGAATCCCAGCTCCACAATCATTAGCAGCCGTACCTGGTTTCACACACTCTGTTGTGCCGTTCGCCACTACCTTCCAGCCGTGATCTTTCAGAAGATTAGCCGCCGTAGATATACTGTACGGATATGGATTGCTCTTGGCGTTTGCCGGAGTAAATGGACTAGGCGGGGAAACTCCGATGGGACCATAGTCTGGAACCGCTGCGCCCTTATATAAACCTTTGATATAAGCGGTCTGATCCTCGAGATGCGCCAAGGCTTGGCGTAGATATAGCTGAGATATCTCACTACTCCAGTTACCAGTTGTGTCTTTGAAGTTGTAGAAAGCAGCTTGAAAACCAAAGTCGGGAAGGCCAAAAACATTATACTTTGACTCAATTCTCGACACCTGGGGAAGTACCGAAAAATCTACGCCTCCGACTGTCAAATTACCGGCGATCAATTGGTTGAACTCAGCCTGAACACTAGTAAACGTGACTCCCTGAAGTTGCGAGAACGATACCTTATGACCACCGAAGTGTGGGTTAGGTACCATAGTAAAGGCTCCCGTAGATGGCGTAAAGGACGTAATCTTTAGCGGACCATCCACGACCTGCCACAGTGGATTAGTCGCATAGGTAGAGAGGTCAGCAGCTTGTGAAGACAGATAGTTGTAGATAGCCGTAGCGTTCGCAGGCTGCGTATAGTCCAAATGTGGACCGTTAGTTGACGCAATATTCCAAGCAGTAGATGGCATGGGCGTAATTAACGACAGTTCATTATCGGTAAAGAACGACGTATTGTAGCTTTTTGTAAGTTGTAACGTAACGGTATACTTACCGGTCGCAGTGGCACTTAAAACGTTATCAGGGAAGAAACCTGGGGTGTAGTTACCAAAGTTTGCCGCGCTTTCCTTTACCGCAGCCTTCAAGACGTCTATGAAAAAAATCACGTCATTTGCATCAACTGCTGCTCCGTTCGACCATGTGAAGCCCGGTTTTATCGAGAACGTAACCGTCTTACCGCCGTTCGAGTATGTAGGCAAGTTAGCTAAGCTAACCGTCTTGTTAATCTCCGGCACAGTACCTACAGTACCCCAGTAAAGCGGCGCAAAAAGGTAGTTCTGAAACTCGTACAAGTTATAGACAGAACTGTTGGCTGCCGGTACGATTGGGAAAATATAGTTCGGGTTAGTACCCGATAACTGACCAAAAGTGATTACTCCACCCGATTTAGCCGGTGCACCCACAGATGGTAAGGTACCGTACAAACCTGGTATCGAAGAAGCCGAACTTGTAGATGCTCCTGACGAAGCTTGCGTCGTTGCGGTAGAAGACCCCGATCCGCAACTCGCAAGCGTGACAGCTGCCGCTAATACTGCGCCTACGGTACCGACCTTTGGTCGACCCCGAAGTTTGTCTGTTATTCTGTATACACTCACAAAGTTGACTATAGCATAAGAACTTGCCTAGTCGATGGCGCGCAACATAAAGGTTGTGTAAACAAAGAGTTCGTCCAAACGTTACCCAGTCGCTATCTTCACGTTCAAATCTATAAAGGCAACTAAAGAGGCCATAATACTGGGCAAACGATACCCGCAGTAGAAAAACGATCTCCCAGGCTGACGATTTAAAATAAGACGCTCCTGAAAAATACGTTTCAGCGTATACATAGATCCAAGAGTTAAATAAAGCGTCGACGGTTTCCCAAGCTGCACTTAAGGATCACCATTGCCACTACCTTACTTATTCCGATGCACGACATAGAACTCCAGATATCGGAACGAGTTACGAAAGATTAGGAATAAACATTTCGACAAGGCTCGAACGTACATAACTACAAATGTAGACGCTCACATAGCCCTCACTCTGAAAAGAAGATGGCTTGCTTTTTAGCCACAGGAGCGACGGGCACTCAGAACCCATCGCAAAGTGCCTGGCTCAATGTAATAGAAATGTCTCCGCACTCGCAAGAAGCACTGTTTCCAAAACAATTAGCACAAATTAGTCTAACTTTTAAGCTAAGTTTACCGGAAAAGGGAAAGGCCTGCGGTGCATTCCTCCAGCTAAACCTGGATAAGGAGGTAGAACGAGTAACCAACCATAGCTTGGCCAAGCGCCAGAGTAAACGCTTGCGGCATGAAGTCGTACGATCCAACTACCCTTCGATTTGCCTTGGCATAAAATGTACCAACTACTCCTTGGGATAGCTTGCAATCCAAGGAAATTCCCATACAACACCCTTACTCTTGCACAACAAAACGGAAACTGAGTACTAGCACTTGGCGAGTAAACCAACGGGAACTGGCGGACGCAAAGACGGTTGCAGTCGTTACCGAAACGACCTCATTTAGCTGTTCCTAGGCCGACCCAATTGCGTCTTGAATCTGTTCTGTGCTCGGTTTTGTTCGAGGAGAGACAAGTGTCAGAGCTAAGCTGAGTAGAGCAAAACCTACAGCAACGAGTATGCCCTCAGAATACCCGTCCGCCAAAGCATGTGATCGCGACGTTCCGTGAAGGAGTGCACTTGTGACACGAGACGAAGACAAAGTTGTGACGATTGCAAGTCCGAGTGCTCCACCAACTTGATAAAACGCGTTTATCACGCCGGAGGCTGAGCCTGCATATTGATGTTTGATATCCACCAGTGCAACGATTTGCGCCGACACCCCCACCCCGATGATACCCGCGCCGAAGAAAAGTAGGCCTGGGAGTATCGTTGTCGCATAGCTACCTTCAACTCCCGCTCGTGACAAAAGTCCTAGTCCAACGATACTAAGAGTGGCGCTTATGAGTTGGACTAGTCGGGTTCCTACCCGCGTGACGAGTTGAGATGTAGCGACCGCCGTTAGTACAGCTGCGATCCCCATCGGTAGAAACTGTACACCAGCCTCAAGTGCTGAATCTCCTCGGACCTCCTGGAGAAAGATTGCTGTCAGAAAGAACATCGATAAGAATGCCGAACCGTTCAGCCCCAAAATCACTATTGCTGCACTAAACCCACGAGAACGAAACATACTGAGCGGTACAAGCGGATCGACCGAACGGCTCTCCACCACAACAAACAAGCCTAGTATAATAACTGCACCTAACAACAATGTTATCACCTCCGCCGAACTCCAACCGAGTGGTTCAGCGCGTACGATTCCAAATACCAGTGCGAGTAAGCCCGAGGTACCGAGTAGCGCTCCAAGTACATCGAAGGTGCCTTTGCTAGTGTTCTTCACACGACTTTCACGGACGAAGACGGGTGTCAGAAGTATCGTTAGCAAGACTATTGGGACGTTTACGAAGAACACCCACCGCCAACTGAGAGCGTCGACAAGTAAACCACCAGCCACGACGCCCAACGTACCACCGAGTCCTGCAAGACTACCCCATATACCCATCGCTATATTGCGCTCGCGTCCATGAGAGAAGGTAACAGTTACAATCGATAGAGCAGCGGGCGCTAGCAGCGCCGCGCCGATTCCCTGCATGACTCTCATTACAACCAACATGCCCGACGAGGAAGCCATCCCTCCGCCAAAAGATGCCAATCCAAAGAGCACGAGACCAATCGAAAACAGCTTTCGGCGACCAAAAAGATCTGCTACCCGCCCACCCAGGAGCAAGAAACCGCCAAACACCAATGTATAAGCACCGATCACCCATTGGAGGCTGGAAGCGGAAAATTTCAATCCTGCAGCGATGTGCGGCAGAGCTACGTTAACGATTGTTACATCGAGGACTACTGCAAATTCAGCAATAGCAAGAACTGTTAACGTTAGCCAAGGACTAACGTGCATTGTTTCGAGCTTTTTCAACTGTCGCTCGTTGTCATCGATTCCTTTTCTTGCCCTCACCATACTCTCCTTTGGTCTGATTTGACTCCATTAGTCTACATCATATATCTACATCTTATATCGACAGTGTAGACTGACCGTGTATACTAGGGGTTGGCATTGTAGA
>JAJYHJ010000113.1 GCA_021784785.1 Actinomycetes bacterium
TTTTGGCCACATTGCGATCATCCGGTAGTCATATCAGATCTCAAAACCGAGGAGGCATAGTTACCAGTGAAATAAGAACCAACAACAGTTAACTGTTCAGATCACTATGGATATTCAACATTCACAGACGTTAGGTAAAACTCTCAGACATATAGATCAGAGCATCGGAATATCTAGAACTAGCGGTCTTTAGCACTAATCAAAAGTGCTACCATAATAGGCGGGGTGGGTCAGAAATATCTTGCTGCTAGTGGGTCAAAAATAGGTTGCTGACACAAATGTGTTAGTATTCAGAATAGTTATAGAAAGAAGCGTCCGTAATCTTGGGAGGAACCATATGAAAGCGGGAAGCATCGTCCGGGGGTGTTAGTCCTAACAGCCGGTGCCATGTTAGCAAGCGTAGGAAGCGGTATGAGCTCGACTGCATACTCGATGGCTGCGAGTTCCGCTGTACTACCTGATGTTAGCCAGCCAAATATTGTAATTAATCCTGGAGGCAGCTGCGATTTGCAAAACGCGGACTGGCCGCATGCCTCTCGGCATAACCCAGGTAATGTCAAGGCTGGCTGGGGAGTCGCATGTTCTACCCAACAGAGTTCTATTACACTTACCGTATCCATTTGGGAAAAGTTCTCGAACACCATTGAAAGTTTTTACCTCGACGTGGCGTCCTCCTCAAAAACGTATTCGAATATCTCGAGCATTAGGCAGCAGATAGTCCTATACCCGTGCAGTGGTCAAGGCACCCAGACATACTACGCGCAGGCAGTAGCTAGATTCACCGGTGACGGCAACTCTGCAACCATCACTACACAATCCCCGTTCGTCGATGTCACATGTAATTAAAGGATCGTTATCAGTGAATGAATTCCCCAAAGATCGTATGAGATAAGAAAATGGGTATCCCAAATGACGTGCACCAGTACTACTGGTATCGCCTTCATAAGGTCTCCTACGAGAACTCAACACTGCTTACTCTCGCGAATTCGGCACCACGAAGGCACATCGTTGAAATTGGCCCGTCCATGGGTTTCGAGTGTGCGTCCGAAGGCTCCGTTCCTTGGACGAGCGAGGAGGCGACGATACTAGACGCATTTATGGTTCAAGAGAGTGGATCGATTGTTCTACGGGATAAGCGGGAGCACCTATTGCTCGGCGTGCTCTCTGAGTTCGAGGCGAACTTGTGGAGAGAATCGCTTCAAGTGCACAGAAGCTGGCCTGTCGCTGTATTAGCCGAAATTTCGCAGGCAAAACCGAACCAACTCGCCGAATGCAAGTGTTTAACTAGAAGGAAGCGCATCTGGCCACTGATAGATGACACCGTTGAGATTGAACTCCTGCAAGACCTGGAGAGCTTTAGTAATAGTGTCCGCAACTTCATTGAGCTAATGGCACGGTTCGGCGCCTTCACGGAGAAACTGAGGGATTATCTCAATAGCAATGCTAGTGATCAAGACGTTGTTAATTGGGATGCGATTCGAGTAGGCATCGACAGTGTTGATTCAGGAATTTTTGCTGCTCTTGCTGAAGAGGGAATTGAAATGTACAAGACGGCGAAGCGGATGACGACTGAGATCGGGGAGTTTGACGCGATCGCTTCGTTACTACTTACAATCTTGACCGGCCTAGAACACTCGAGCCTCTACTTGCGTGCGACTACCGCATCCGATCTGTGGGGAGTTCTAGATTGGTCCAATGACCCTGGTACGTTTCACGATACGGTCAATACGTTTAGAGAGGCTGTAACTCATGCTATCGAGGCTGGTTGGACGACGGCCTATCTTGGCATGTGATGCGTATTCCTGCGAAATTTGCCACATGTTCCTATTGAAACTTGCCACCTGCGAGAGGGTGTGAGCGACACGTTTTCCAGTGTATATCTCATGGGTTGAAAGCCGCATCTTTTTGATTGATTTAGCGTCACATCAGAGATGACTAAAGACCACTCGTGCCAATGCTGAATCCTCAGTCGAGAAAGTCGTCGAGCCGAGCGGTGAGACGTTGTGGATGTCTGAGGTTCCCCAAGGAAAGTAGACACGCTCATGCAGCTTTATCTGCTTGCTGTAATGCTACCTCAAATGCTATTGGACTTAGGTAGTTGTTCTGTTCGCGTCTCCGGGTGGTGTTGTACCAGTTGATGTACCACTCGACTCCTGCTGTAAGTTCTTCCATATTGGAAAAGACATGCCGATAAAAGTACTCGTGTTTGAAGATAGACCAGAACGACTCCGCTGTTGCATGGTCATAACACGATCCAGTCTGCCCCATTGAACGAATAATCCCAGCCTTTTTGCAGAACTCCTCTACCTTGTGGTCGCTGAATTGTCCACCTCGATCGGTGTGGAAAATTGTCCCCTCCACCTGGTCATTGCGCATCTGAACGGCTTGATCCAGGGCATCTGTCACGATCTTGGTTCTCATATTGTCAGCTAAAGCCCAACCAAGCACCTTGGATGAGCACTCGTCACGTATTGCGCTCAAGTAGACATCACCGGTTCCGATTGTCAGATACGTTATGTCCGAAGTCCAGAGAGCGTTTAGTTTCTCCTGGGAGAAACGACGTTTTACTAGGTCTTCTGGATATTTTGCTTTAGGATCAGAGATGGTGGTGACCTTGAAGAGTCGTGGCGATACCCCGCAGATACCAAGGTCTCTCATGTAGCTGGCTACCGTATTGTGGTTCAATTTGATGCCGGCGTTGAAAAGATCAGCGGTGATTCGTGGGGATCCATAGACGCCGTGTGATTCGCTGTGAAAGTGCAGGATCTTGGCTTTTAGCTCTTCACGACGTATAGCTGCTCCAGAGGGGTTCTTCTGCCCGTCGGTCCACTTGTAGTAACCGGACCTGGATACCTCCAGCAATCGAGCCATCCGATTGATCTCAAAGTTAGCGCACTCCGCATCCATCAAAGAGAATCTCTCCGCTTTGGTGGGGTTTGAGCAAGGTACGCTGCCGCTTTTCCCAAAAAGCATTATCCTTCTGTAGTTCTGCGATCTCACGTCTAAGCCTGTTGAGCTCGTTTCTCTCTGCAGTTTCGAGAGGAAGACCCGTAGCGGTATCAATCGCCTCCGCTCGTCGACGCTCATCACGTACCCACCTGCTAAGAGTGCTTGGCTCTAATGAGAGATCTTGTGCTACTTCCCGTATGCTTCGACCTGAGTCAATAACTCTATGGGCTGCATCTACCCTGAACTCCAGCGTGAACTTCCTTTTGCTGATTGCCATTGTGACATCCCTTCAACCAACATCGTATGTTGGTAATCTGAGTGTCCACTTTCTCTAGGAAACGTCAGTCTCTGGTCTGGCCGATGACAACTATCACTTCCTCGTTGTCTCTACATAGCTTGACCATCCACGACCGTTCCTCCATTGTGTTTCTCGTGGTTGTCTCTGCTGTTGCTCTTTTTCGCTTACCCCATCTTTCGCAACCCACCCCGAAATATAGCCAATTAGTGCCCATTTTGGGGATAGTTTGACCAATTTGAACATTCGTTGAATGACATGGTTGCTGGTAGATGAGTTGGGTGTTTTTTGGTGTGTCGATGCAGTGACCTAACGGTATTATTAGTGAATTGATTATTTGAGTATTCCTGTCAGATATTCTGCAGATTTCGGAGGTTTTCGGACACCTGTTTCGGTCCATTTCGGACACCTGTTTCGGTCCATTTCGGACACCCGTTTCGGTCCATTTCGGACACCCGTTTCGGAGTTTTCGGACACCTAGTGTCCCTCATCAGAGTTTCACTGTGAAATGGGAATTTTAGGCAATTTGTCGGAGTTGTCAACATTGTACATCTACTCTTTTGGAGGAAGAGGCAATGACAATGACCAAGCAGATAGCAAAAGCAACCCAAGCAGCGAAAGAAGCAGAAGGAACCAACAAGCGTAGTGGTCGTAGACCCACGTATGTCGTTACGTTGAGCGATGAGGACAAAGAGTTTCTCTCTTCGGTCATTGCCAAGCGAACTGCTCCAGCTGCTCAAGTCACCAGAGCAAAGATAGCCCCATTTGGCCAACGAGCATGTCAGGCTTCGAGATATAGCTGATGAGCTAGATGTCTCTAACTTCACGGTCTCAAAGTGGGTAAGGAGATTCGCTCTCTTTGGGGTGAGATCTCTAGGTGATGCGCCAAGGTCAGGAGTTCCACGTACCCATGGAGATGAAAAGATCGCTGAGATCATCAAAGCCACCACCACGACCACTCCACCCGATTCATCAACTCATTGGTCAACTAACACAATGGCAGCTGTAGCTGGAGTCTCTCCCTCTACGGTGGGGAGGATCTGGCAAACCTTTGGTCTAAAACCTCACATGGTTGAGACCTTTACGGTATCGAATGACCCAGAGTTCACCGAGAAGGTCAGAGACGTTGCTGGTATCTACCTAAACCCGCCTGAGGCAGCGATCGTCCTTTGCGTTGATGAGAAGACTCAAGTACAAGCACTGAATCGTACCCAACCCATACTTCCAATGCAAATGGGAGTGCCTTTACGTCAAACCACTGAGTACAAGCGCAACGGTATCAGCAATCTCTATGCTGCTTTAGATATTGCTTCAGGCAAGGTCATCACCAAGATGACGGTTGCCCATAGAGCTGTAGAGTTCATACAGTTCTTAGAACTCATCGACAAGAAAGTACCCAAAGAACTGGATGTTCACATCGTACTCGATAACTATGCAGCCCATAAGACCGAATCTGTCCGAACCTGGTTACTTGCCCACCCAAGATTTGAGTTCCACTTCACACCGACATATTCTTCGTGGATGAACCAGGTAGAACGTTGGTTCTCAGCTCTTACCACCAAGTACCTACAACGCAGTGTCCATCACAGCGTAAGCGAACTCACCAAGGGCATTACCAAGTGGGCCAAGGCATGGAATGACGATCCCAAACCCTTTATATGGACCAAGAGTGCTGACGAGATCTTCGCTTCTATGCAAAAATACCTAGAGCCCATCATTTCACAGCGAAACTCTGATGAGGGACACTAGCTAGACGAAGAGTATCTCTGATTACTTTCAAATCAATCTCCCATTTCTTTCGTGCCAACTCTTAGCTTCTCCTTGCTCCTAACCATCGTTATTGATAGTTCTGAAACAAAGTCTTACCCAAGAGAACTTTCCTGGTCGCAAGATTTGATATTCAGTGGTCGAAAGATTGAAAATTAGTCATTAATAGAGCCGTAACAAAAACTGAACCAACGCGCGCTACGATTATCACATAGGATAGATGGAGACTCCGGCGAGTCAGAGATAACCACGGAGCGTTGGTTTACCTATAACTAAAAGAACCCAACTAGGAGGCAACAAACATGAGTGATATCTTATTCAAGGCATTCGCAAAGGGAACTTCAGTATTTGGCATCGGAGGTATATCCCAAAGTGTAGCCGGCGACGTAGTTGCTAGATGCGCGGACCCCAACCTCAGTGATGAGGAGTTCGAGGCGCTGGCTCAGCGGGTTGCAGAACAAGGTTACAAGCTAGAGATGATTTAGGAGATAGGAACGAAGTCAGAGAAGGGGTGTCCGCATGTAAGGTGTGTGGGCATCCGTTCTCTAAATAGATGGTGAGGTTGAGAGCAAGATGTACGAAAGTGTCCTACATGAGTACTCTGAAATTGGAGGTCTAAAGTGGATCAGAAACATCAATATCCCCACAGGACCAAATTCCAGTATCCTTCTTGGAGGCTTGGCCACGACCGCAGAGATTCGCGCACCCGGTTATTACACCGAGTACTCCGTATGGGGTATTCACCTAGCAACTGACGACAATCTAACTTTTGTTTCCAAAGAGGGCAATGACCCGATCATTATAAGTTTCGTCGACTGTCGGGCTGGTTCGCCGACTCACCATAGGTATCTTGAGGTAGTTACGACGCCGGATCCGCGGCGACGCCTCGTCGTACCTCGAGGGGTCGCCCATCTTCCCATGAATGTCCGTGGACTTATTACGATAAATACGCCCCAGCTCTATTGGGACTATAAGAGTCGTTTCGTAAGCTTGGAAATCGATGTGATTAACGTGGAGCGAGAGCGTCCTCTCGACAAGTTCCCAACGTACGATGTATGTCGATTCCGGCTTCCTCAATTCTTCTATCCCCCCGCTATCGCAAATTTCAAGGCCCGCTATAATCCGCTATATCAGGCTCCATTTGTCTTCGATAGAAGCGGTCGGCTTGCTGTCTTGCGAAAGCTCGCTCAAGCAGATAACCCTGATTTCGAAGATCTTCCATTCGAACTAAGTCACGCCACGATCCCGTCATCGATTCTCGAGCGCGTCATGGCCAACGAGCCGACCTCCTCGCCTGGCGAGCAGCAAGCGTACAACCACAGCTAACCGCTCCAGCATTCACAATCGACCTGAAACGAAGCCGACTTTTAATATGCTTGCTGCTAGGGACGTCATCTCCATTCGAAGTTTCCGCCGATTTTGGATCGGGCAAACAGCGTCGACCTTTGGGAACGGGTTCTACGAGGTAGCATTCGCGTGGGCCGTCTATCAGTCGACGCACTCAACGCTAGCAATGGGAGGAGCTCTGACCCTCGTCTATGTGCCCCAGATACTCTTCGCTCTTCTCGGCGGTATTCTAACGGACAGAACCTCTCGCCGTCACCTTTTCGCCTATTGCGACATGGTGGGCGCGATCGTCGTAGCCGTTGCGGCGGCGCTTTCTCACTCTTCACGCTTAAATTTACCAGCTCTTCTAATCCTTTCTTTTGTCGTCGGTTCGATGCAGGCGATAGCTAGGCCTGCCTCCTTGGCACTGCTCCCAGTCCTCGTTCCGGATAGCAGTCGTTTGCAGCTCGCAAACTCCGTCTCTTCCGGATCCGCTGGAATCATCATGGTGGTTGCGCCAGCGATCGGAGGATTAGTAGTGTCACTCGCTGGCGTGAGTGTTGCCCTTCTCGTTGATGCTGGCTCTTTCTTGGTAGGGGCGATCATGACCCTTTCGACTGGAGTTGATGCCAAAGCCAGCACCGATGCGACTGACGGTTTCTTGAAGAGCGCAAAAAGCGGCTTGCACTATGTCGCGTGTCGACCATGGCTAAGGACATTGATCGTCATCGGCATGATAATTAATCTGTTTTGCATTGGTCCCTTCTTCACCCTTATACCGGCAGTAGTTCGTGCGAGAGGATTTTCAGCAGCCACGCTCGGATTCGTGATGGGTGCGGTCGCGCTAGGTACCACGATTGGGTCTTTGGGAATCGCGCGTCAGCGGCGGCGCGTCACGTCGCCGACGCTGATGTTCGGCTTGTCTGGCATCATCGGAATCGGTTTGGTTATTGGCGGAATGGGGTCTGCGGTGGGAATCCTCCTCGTCGGCGCGCTGCTGTTCGGCGTGGGCTTATCAGCGGATATCATCATCGACAGCATTATCCAACTCCGGACTCCGGACTCTATCCTTGGAAGGGTTGGAGGGGTAGTGACCATGTCTTCATTTATCGTGCTACCTATCTCGTACTTGGGCGCTGGCGCCATTGGCCATGGAAACGCATCTGAGATAGTGCTTTCGCTTGGTGGCGGGCTTGGAGCGATCGCGATCATGGCCGTTGCCTTGATCGCGAGACATAGCCTTGCGGAAGAGTCGGCTCACGCTTCACGGGGACTGAAGCAAACTAATGGCTGATATGGAATCCCCGGTATGCCACGTTTCAGTTGATCCGCCAATCCCAGAGCAAGCGCGCCTGCATTTTGAACGAGGCATGGAGCTGCGAGAACTGCACCGATGGAAGAGGGCTGCCGAGGAATTTGGATGTGCCCGCACGCTTTTCCCCGACTGGGCTGACACGTGGTTCTGGGAAGCGGTGTCTCTAGATAATCGTGGAGAGGAAGCGAAAGCCATCCCTTTGTACGAAGGTGCCATTTCGCGAGGTCTTTCGGGACGTTGGAGGGGGAGAGCATTCGCCTGGCTTGCTAGTTCGTGTTCTAAAGCCGGAAACCCAGAAAGCGCATTGAAATACCTAACAGATGCAGAGCTGGCGGGCGGTTATGAGCCTCGAGCGGAGTTCGACGAATTGGCGAGACAAATTCGGCGGCGGGTGCTACGAAAGACCAAGAACCGAACCTAGGCCAGGTAGAGGAGTTCATTACAGCTCGGTTACACACAACCATGCTTCCCCGTAGCAGGGCCGACGCGTAGGCCACTCCCCTGGCAACTGCGGACGACTGAGAGCCAGACTATGTTGGCGTCAAGAAAAGCTCAAAAGGAGCTAGGCAGACTACTCGCGTTTGGAGAATCCACAAGGGAACGCAACAAGTTTTGGCTGAATGGTCTGGTCGAGCGGGATCAGAATCTCAAACCGGGCGTGGCGGTCGGCTTGTCCGCCAACTCCCCCGCCACCGAGGCAACGATCCGGCAGTCCTCGTCGGCCACGTCTGTCCCGGCGCTCACATCACACGCTTCATCGGGGTCGGTGACGTATTTCCAGAAGTTCCTATGACGTTGCAGACACCGTCGAAAGATGTAATGCTAGTGATGGAGGTGGTCAGGAGTAGTCGCCGTCCCATCTTGCAGCTTTGAGCGCTTCAGAAGTTTGGTGCAGGACCGTTGAGGACCAACGAATGTCGCTATTAGCACGAACCCCAGATTCCGTTTTACCGTGGTCCTTGCCTGACAGCCTCCACTAGTACACAATCAGGAGGTTAGCACAGTGAAACAGATTAGGGACAGAGTCGCTGGTCTTGATATCCATCGCTATACGGTGGTGGCATGTTGTCGGATCGGTGGACCCGTTGGCATCGAGGTAATCAAGGAAAGCTT
>JAJYHJ010000060.1 GCA_021784785.1 Actinomycetes bacterium
TCCGATCTTTCCCATGCAAGACCCCAACAAGGTTGTCGTCGCACCATACTCAATTGCCAA
Organism: Actinomycetes bacterium; assembly: GCA_021784785.1. Lineage (GTDB taxonomy): Bacteria > Actinomycetota > Acidimicrobiia > Acidimicrobiales > Acidimicrobiaceae > Ferrithrix. Next base: position 61 of record JAJYHJ010000060.1, read on the forward strand.
ATTTGCAAAAGAGTGGAATCTCGATCATGATCAAGTCGCCCTCTGGCTCTTGGTCCAGGAACTTACCACCGCCCTGGTACTTGGTATCGAAGACTTTCGCGACAACTTTGACGTGCAAATTCGTCTGCATCTAGCAGACATGCGAGCAGACGTACACGCAATGATCGAAAAGATTCAGGGTATAAATCCAGCCGACCCCGAAGCACTCCAAGCTATCTTCTCAGACCCAACGGAACTTATAGGAAATGAGATGACAGAGGCGCAACGCATAAACTACGCAAACATTGAAGTTACGCTTGTTGTAATAGAGGCGACCCTAAATATCATAAGTCGCAAGGTCGCTATCGCTTTGTTTGGGGAGTACTACCTAATCGAAGAGGCAACTCGAAGACGTCGCCTAGACGGTCCCCAAGCAGAGTTGATTATGGGTCGGATGTTCGGGATCGACATATCAGCGCGCGTCGTCGAGCTTGCAAGCGAATTAGCATCTTTTGTAACTGAAAAGGACTGTGAAGCCGAGCTAACTCTTGCTCTTAGCGACCGAGAACACCTCCCAACATCTGATGAGCTGACTGATTTCGAAACTTGGCTAACAAGAGTAAAACTTTGACGTTAACATCTACCACTCTAAGTGATTATTTAGGCAAATTCGTAGATTACAAGTAAGTAATTAGCCATATAGTGTCGATATAACAGATGTAGGTGATAGCCGCAAGCAAGGGCACGCACACATTAGGAGCGATTATGAACACAGGCGACGGCAGGTCTTACAATGCAGAATTTTCCTGGTTTGAAGTAGAGTCGGTAGATCAAAGTTCCCTCTCTTCCGACTTCGCATATAGACATTCGTGGATTGAGTCAGCTTCTAATCCCGCCATATCGGACTCTCCACAACCGGGTTCCGACCCTAGCACGGATCAAGTAAACGTTGAGACATCACGACCAGAACTCTCTGAGGACCACTTCGCAACGATGTCTCTCTATCCGTTAGAGTCGTCAGGTGATTCAGGTGATGATGACGGCACTCAGAGCTTCTATCCGCAGATGGAAGTCTCCAGTACTAACGAAGACCTCCCGCACCTCGAAGATGCTTCGAGCTTTAAAGTTGGCTTCGATTCAGATATTTCGTCTGAGCCATCTAGTGATACTCACCTCACCTCAAGCATGGACTCAAGCCAAATGCTTGAGATACACAACCGATCCTTAGAAGGAGAGAGGCCGGAAGAACATATCTCCAATCTCTCAACACAGGAGGTATGGAATCGACTTAGCCGCGTAGCTGCTCTCGGATTAAGGTCTGGCGAAGCTCTCAAGCCGTGTCCGACTCTAGTAGAACAAGACGTTTCTAGCCCAACGACAACGACTGCTCCTACAGCAGACGTCCAAGCTCCGTCGCGTCCCATCGATACATACAATGAAGTTCAGGGGCTACTCGAAGGACTCGACGACCTAAAACCCAACACAGACATTGGAAGCCGAATTGGTAACAGTAATCAAGATCCACGACCAAGCAACGAGGCGAGCGAAGACCTTGAGAACCATCCCTTCTTTACGACCATGGAGCTGAAAAACAAAGTCTTTGAACAAACTGGACAGTTTGGTGAAGAGTTTGAAAAGTCGACTACCAAGCTCGAAAAGCAAGGATGGGATCCAAAGTCTGATGATCTTATCGTATCTGCCAAACGAAGATGGGGATTAAAAAAGCACTAGTGTCAGCGGGACCGGCTAATTTTCATCGTTTTCGGAGATCTCCCAGTCAATGACTATGCCTTCGCGCTCAGCATCTCTTACGACACGTTCTCGATTTCTACGAAACTGAGGGTCGTGAGCTGGAAGCATCAGGAGCCGGGCAAGAACTCGCTGTCTGAAGTCGTCCACAACCCTTGAATCCCCAGATACGAGGCGCACTTCCCAGTGTGGTGCCACAGGCCCAAGATACACCACAACTGCCTTCGCTCTCGGAGGACTCGCTATCTCTGTATCCAATTGACACCTCTTTTAATCTTAGACCGGCTTATCGACTACCCTTGGTAGAGGGAACACAACCAATGGTAGTCGGCAAGAGACCAAGGTCCCTTCAGGCGAATGATGCCCAACCGACTTACAGGGTAAGTCGCCTTTCGAAGCCAATATGGTATTTCTGGAAATCAGCGACGTCAGAGATCAAAATCGATCTGAAACGGTAAAGCGGGCATCGTACACTGGTGATTAGAGCATCAGCACTCTAAGTGAATTCAAAAACTCAGACGCTAAATCAATTGACACAAGTAGACATGGCTCACATCCTCAAATACAGGTCATCTCGCAAGAGTACGGGCTATTCGATATCCGTTTATCTTGCCCCCATCTGTAGGGTTTTAGAGCGAACGTTCACGTAAATAATCAGAAATCAAATAACAATAAGAAAAAAACTATGAAGAGCATAGCTCGTTATTACTCAAAGGTAATAAGATAAGAAGATCTTCACAAACTAAATGATCCTTAAATTGGGGGGGACATTGGATAGTTCTTGGATGCAGTTTGGACTTTGTCGGGATTTTGAACCTAGCGTATTCTTCCCAAGCGATGGTGTCGGTGTCGACAGAGCGAGGAAGATCTGCCAGAGCTGCGGAGTGAAACAACCTTGCTTGGAGTACGCCCTGAGGCTACGGATAGAACACGGCGTCTGGGGAGGGGAATCAGAACGCGAGAGACGGAGAATATATCGTCGTCGTAAACTTACTACCATTTCAGAGTCGAAATCAGCCTAACTTCATCTAGTGAGATTCTACGCTTGGAGAGGGAAGGAGACCTCACTGTGATTGAATGCGTAGTAAATATTTCGGAGGGTTCTAACTTCAAAGTTTTATCAAACTTGGCGAAGGTGACCCAAAGGAGTCTGTTAGACCTTCATTTTGATACCTATCACAATCGCTCGGTACTCTCACTAGCTGGGCGCCATCTAATCGAAGATCTGAAAGAACTTTCAAGGCACTGTCTTGAGTACCTCAACATCAACGACCATCAAGGAGTTCATCCGCGTCTAGGTATCATCGATGTTGCACCGTTCATTCCTAAGCTTGAGTCCACGTTTGAAGAAGCTGCTGAACGACGCCAAGAGTTTGCCGAATTTTTAAGTAGTGAGATTGGGGTACCCTCTTTTTACTACGGAGATGAACGCTCGCTACCTTACGTAAGAAAACACGCATTCCAAGACCTAAATCCTGATGTAGGTCCGGCTGCTCCCCATCCAACCTTAGGAACTTCGTGCCTAGGAGTTCGCTCTCCATTGATAGCTTACAACCTCATACTTGACGCCGATATCGAAAGTGTCAGGAGGCTTGCTGCTAGCATACGCTCTTCCGACGTAAGAGCCTTGGCTTTCAAAGTTGGTGAATTTGTGCAGCTATCTACAAACCTCATCAACCCTTCAAACTATGGACCCATCGACCTTTACTTCGACATTCGCAAAGCGTTCAAAGTAATACGGGGTGAGCTAGTCGGAATTCTCGATGAAGAGTACCTCACTAAAATCCCATCTTCATATCGGCCAACGCTCGATATTTTCTCTGAAGACACCTTCCAAGCGCGACTCGCAAACGGTTATGAATCCCCGCTACTTTAAACCACACCGTCAAGGTGCAAGGGGGAAGTACCGCTAAAAACGGGTGCTGAGTATTGCAGACAAACGTTCTCGGTCTCTTTTTACCTTTCGTCGTTCCCGCTCCGACAGGCCTCCCCAAATTCCGAACTCCTCGTCGTTCGTTAGCGCATACTCAAGGCAGTCCACTCGGACATCGCAGCTCCTACACATGGCTAAAGCTGACGCAGACGGAACGCCTCGCTGGGGGTAAAACACAGCGTTACTTACACCTTTACACTTAGCTCGGTCAAACCACCCGGAGTCATCTTTAGTCGTATCACTAGGCATTCCAGAAAATGCGTACATTGATCCCCCGTCTAGCATTTATTTCGACAGCACCTCCAACTAGTCGGCGCTAAGTTGGAATAATTCTAACGGGGTCAGACATCGCCTATCTCACCCAATAGAGCTATAGGACGTACGAGATATCTAACCATAGCGACCTAAGCGTCACATTGACACACGTTCAATATGGCAAAAAAGACTAGGTGGTAATAAGATGGTTTATGTTTAATATGGACACCGAAAAGAAAGTGACTTAGATTGAGCCTTAATGTCCATTTTCATAGCTACGACGCCGTCATCGTAGGTGCTGGCGGTGCCGGTCTTCGCGCTGCCATAGAGGTGTCAGGCAAATGTAGAACAGCAGTACTCACCAAGCTTTACCCGACACGATCTCACACCGGGGCCGCTCAAGGTGGAATGTGTGCTGCTTTGGCGAATGTCGAAGAGGACTACTGGGAGTGGCATGCCTTTGACACGGTCAAGGGCTCCGACTACCTCGGCGACCAACCCGCGATAGATGTCATGTGCCAAGAAGCCATCGATGCCGTCATTGATCTAGAACACTTTGGTCTCGCTTTTTCTCGCACTGCGGAAGGCAAAATCGATCAACGGCGATTCGGCGGACACACAAGAAATCATGGCGAAGCTCCAGTACGCAGGTCTTGCTACGCGGCTGATCGAACCGGCCATATGATACTTCAAACCCTATACCAACAATGCGTAGCAAGAGACGTGACATTTTTCAATGAATATCAAGTGTTCGATGTGCTCTTCGAAGGCGAAGGCGTTGAACGAAGATGCGCCGGCGTCGTGGCGTACGAACTTGCAACTGGAGACCTGCACGTATTTGCCTCCAAAGGGGTACTGTTCGCTACCGGTGGATATGGTAAAATGTTTCGAATTTCCTCCAACGCCCACACTCTCACAGGTGATGGACCCGGAGTTCTGTTTCAAAACGGGTTGCCGATGGAAGACCTCGAATTCTATCAATTCCACCCCACAGGCATCTACGGACTTGGGATACTTCTCACTGAAGGCGCAAGAGGGGAGGGCGGAATACTTAGGAACGGCTTAGGAGAGCGATTCATGGAAAGAGTGGCGCCTACCGTTAAAGATCTAGCCCCGCGCGACATGGTGTCAAGGGCGATCCATGCCGAGATCAAAGAGGGGCGAGGAGCCGGCCCCGACAAGGACTACGTCTATCTTGACCTAACTCACCTTCCTCCCGAACAGATCGACGCAAAACTCCCTGATATCACAGGATTTGTGAGAACTTACCTAGGTATTGAGCCCAAAACAGATCCTATCCCGATCCAACCTACTGCGCACTATGCCATGGGCGGAATACCCACCAACATCCACGGTGAAGTGGTAATCGACACAAACAACACCGTTATGCCCGGCCTCTATGCCGCTGGTGAGTGCGCTTGCGTCTCTGTTCACGGAGCGAATCGGCTTGGAACCAACTCCCTCTTAGATATTGTTGTCTTTGGTCGTCGGGGTGGGCGAGCCATGGCAGAGTACGTAAATACCGTAGATCACCCCAATATAACAAAAAGCGCAGCCGACAAAGTACGTGATCACATAGAAAGAGTAAAGTCTTCCAACGGTGGTGAAAAGGTAGCTGAATTGCGCACCACACTACAAGAGACGATGACCAGAAATGCCTCAGTAGTACGAACCGAAGAGTCTCTTCAAGAAGCGAAGGTAACGATAGATGATCTTCGAAAGAGATATGAGAGTATCTCGATCGACGACAAAGGAACCATATTTAATAGTGACCTCACCGAGGCGCTCGAACTATCCCACCTATTGGACTTAGCCAATGGTTTAGTAATGGGAGCCTTAGCACGTCAAGAAAGTCGTGGTGCGCACTGGAGAGATGACTTCCCAACTCGTAACGACGTGACGTGGATGAAACATACCTTTGCATATCAAGACAAAGATGGCAATGTCACATTGAAGTACAAAGACGTAATTGGCGGCAAGTATCAACCAATGGAGAGGAAGTACTAGTGGCCACCACCGCAAGCAAGAGAGATGTAGTAGATGCAATGAAGCTCTTGACTGTGCACCTGCGCATAAAGCGTTACAACCCTGAAGTGGATAAACGTCCGCACTGGCAGCACTTTGAGGTCCAAGCTAAGGCTGCCGATACCGTCTTAAACGTACTACACACCATCAAGTGGACCGTAGATGGCACATTATCATTCAGAAGAAGTTGTGCACATGGCGTTTGCGGGTCAGACGCTATGGTCATAAACGGTGAAAACAAGCTCTCTTGCGTTAACCTTATCTCTGATGTAGGTACAGATCTGGTGATCGAACCGATTAGAGGATTACCCGTAATCAAGGACCTAATCGTCGACATGGAACCGTTTTTTGCCCAGTATCGATCAGTCATCCCCTACCTGATTGCTGACGACAACCCCGGCTACAAGGAAAGGTACCAGTCACAAGAGGAACGCGCTAGATACGACGACACAACAAAGTGCATACTCTGTGCTTGCTGCACTACATCTTGTCCGGTGTACTGGGCAAATAGTGAGTACATAGGTCCAGCAGCTATTATAAATGCTCATCGTTTTATATTCGACTCAAGAGACGACGCTGCAGAGAAACGTCTAGATATTCTAAACCAAAAGTCCGGCGTATGGAGATGCCGGACGTCTTTTAACTGCACTGAAGCGTGTCCCCGCGGCATAAAGGTCACGCAAGCAATCGAAGAGGTGAAGAGAGCGATCTTATATGATCGAATATGAGATATGAATAGTTCAAAGCTTGAAAGACTGATCAGCGAACTCAATAGCCGCCGAAGCACGAGCACAGCAGTAGATGATGCCTCCAGAAAAGAAGATGGCTTCACGCTTAGGGTCGTAGTTCTTGAGGGAGACCTTAGCCCAGGCTGGGTGGCGCACATCACAGAAGGCCATGTTGCATATGATATGAATCCAGACAACCTTGGGAAAGCCGACCTTGAGATAAAAATAAAGAGTTCTAGCGATGCCGAGCACCTCTTATCGGGTGCCGTCTCATTGGAAACGTTCCTCGAGGAGGGTCGGCTCAAGTTTCGGGGAGACTTTGCGGCCCTATCAGAGAACATACCTCTTATTGACTCATTGATGGGGCAAGTGGAGAATCTACCATGAAACTTCGACGAAAGCCCGATCGATCAAGACTTCCATCATCCCCTGGATGGTATAACGACGGATCTGGATCTCTTAGGTACTATAGCCGACTCGGCTGGACAGAGAGAACCAGACCTTTACCAAAGTATGTCGACCTACCGGGTTCCTCTAACCTGCCCCCCTATCGCATCAGGTCAAGGTCTGGGGCGAAAACCCACATACGGCGCGGTCTAACCCTAGCAATCGTCTTGGTATTGGTTGCAAGTGCGTTGTCCCAAATGTCGGCATTTTGGAGTTCAAGAGCTCAGCCAAGCAAGTTTGTACCACTGATTACCAACCAGGGATTTACCCAAGCAGCGACACGTACGTGCTCGACCCTACTGCCGAACCAACCTTCGATCGCCCTAACTGGAGCCCAGTACTCAGTGGGCACTGGAGCATTCACCTACCTATCCTCACCGTTTCAAAATCTTTCCAAAAAAGCACTGACCTCCGCCGAACAACACGACAAAGAACTATACCTTGACCTCGTTAAAGTAGATAAGAAATTCAAATCGCTACCATCGTATCCAGGCTCCCAGAGCGCTGTCAGTACGTGGGTAGATGCCTGGACTACAGCTACCAAAGCTCTGGCCATCTACAACAAGGATCTCACGATCCGTTCTTCTTCAACAAGGACTGACTACAAGACAGCGGCTTCAGATCTTGAGTGGATCAACGTGTTCGCAAAAGCCAATACTCTAAATAGCTGTGCCGTTTTCTCGACAGAGCTGTTCTGAGACGCTATAGTTATTCCTAATCGGCATCTTCCGAAAAGGGGGCGAAGTATGAGCAACACCGGAGTAATTGACGATCGCATGCTCGAGCACTACAGAGGACTACTCGACGCTGAAGATAGCGCCTTTAACGCCGTAGAACATGCGTACGAAGAAGGAAATCGAGAGGAGTTTCAAGAGGACCTTCGACTCTGGAGAAGCTGTATCGAAGCCAAGCTCAACTACTTAGAAAAATGCGGATTCACTCTTCTTGGACAAGAGTGGCGAGAGTGTCTCGAATATCGAGCTCAAGCTCACGCATAGCGCAGCAGGTTTAGTACAGAAGAGTTAATTTTTCATAGCATCTTCTACTAGGACGAGCTTAGGGTGTTTCCCGTAGGCTATTGCCTAATGTTTCCGCGCACTCTAAAGTCACGTATTATCGTACTAAAAGTTCACTTCCCTTTCCAACCGTCTCTTGGTGTTCGGCGACCACTACTCGCAGCAGTTATAAAAATACCTACATAGTATAAGTACTGTATTTTCACAACACCCAACCTACGACCACCACGAAAGTCCGGTTATACCAGCTAAATAGGCACATTTTTTTGAAGGGGTTCAAGTGGAGTTGCTCACCAACTGAGAGGCAAAAATGGGACTTCGGATTTGAGTGGGGAATTTAATCAGTTGTAGCCACGTACCAGGGGTGAGTTTGGGAGGGTCACAGGGGCTCTGCCAGAATGGGTTACTGAAACAAGCCAACCTGGAGA
>JAJYHJ010000168.1 GCA_021784785.1 Actinomycetes bacterium
CGGCCGTTCCTATAGGACTTGGACACTCTCCTTAGTTCGAATACGATCGGCTTTGCCATGCACAGCAGATTATACATGGCAGAAATTGTGTCCGATGTAAAAGGCGCAGTGGACATATGCTCCCAAGTCCGATTGGACGCGTTTTGAAGCACATGGTTTGAGTAAGACACTTTTGGTGGACCTTGTAGAACATCTTTCAAACCCTTCGTCAATCCTATCTTCCATTTTCGGAGAGTTGGAATCGGTTAATAAGTGTCCTGTTCGATCTCCTGCGCCAAATTATAAGGCCGAAGGTCCAACTCAACAAGTGCAGAACCGGCTAACTCCCGAGCAGATTGTTGAACTTGCCACAGCCTACCAGTTTGGATCCACCGTCCTGGAGTTGGCTGAATCCTTCGGGATCCATCGAACGACGGTTCTCAGGCACCTCAAATACCAGCAAGTACCGCGTAGACGTTCTCGGCTGAATCAGGTCGACATCGAAAAGACCGTGCATCTTTATTCACTCGGTCAATCATGTGAGACTATTGCGTTAGAACTAGGAGTGGGAGCATCGACGATTCGACGAACCTTGAAAAAAACGGGCGTTGAGTTACGACGCGGAGGTACAACTAAAGTGTCCCGCAGTGTCAATACTCATGCCCCGAACCTTCTTTCAAAGCTCTAATTTCGATCCCGTTTGGGTCAAGACCCGAGCGATATTACTTGCCAGATCAGCAACTGAGAGCTCGCCGGGAGCTCGCCGTGAAGGTGGAAGATTGAGCACTCCATGTTGATCGCTATTTGGAACATGCTACAAACCGGAACTGTCTATAACGATCCCGGCAAGGACTATTACTCCAAACGCGATCCAGACCGAGCAAAGAAGCGAGCGCTCCATCAATTACAAAATCTCGGTTATACGGTCACCCTTGAGCCAATACCTGAGGCCGTTTAGCTGCCGTCTGCTATGGTGCACGGAGCTATCTTCGTGTCAGACGATCGCATCGCAAAATCACGCGACCTCAGATACTCAAATAATAACGCATAGTCAGTGCTGGGTTTTCATGACGTGAGTTTGAGCGTCCCGCGTTTTGGTGGCTTCTTTACCAGCCTAGTCCTAATCCATCTGAACGGTATCGCTCGGATCAATCCTCCGTCTAAAACTCATTTTATGGTTTTAGTCTTCGACCGATGTCCATGTCTCCTCCAGACAACTTTCCTCTTATTGGTACTTGCGATTCCTAAACATCGCGGTTATCCTCATTCACCTCAGAATCATGCTTGCCCGCCTCCGTGTCATCAGTAATTTCCACCAAGCTTCTAGACTGCTCAGAATCACGCGACATTCGCATGATTCTCTCCAATACGGTGTCTGGATGCCAACCGGTAGCGTAACGAGATGCAAGCTCGACAGCGCTGTATTGCTCGGGTGAAAGATCCAGACTTCTTTCATGATACCTCTCCATCAGCTCGGCTACACGCCGAATGAGGAACTCTTCACCAAGGTACGAGACAAGGCGACCCCAGTCGAGCACTTCAGTCACTCTCACTGCTGCTGCTCCGAGGGCCTGAGTATGCGCTTGGCTACATGAATTCACAAGTAAAGAGACGAGTAATCGATCGTCATGGGCGAGACGCAGGAGAGCCTCTCGACCCTCCGTGGTCTCGACCATCAATTCAGCGAGGTCGACCAGACTCATCTCGCCTGCCAGGATTTCGGCTGAAGTGACGATCAAGAGGTCGCGCAGACGACCCTCCATCACGCGCACCTCCTCGGCGTCGAGTAGCTGTGTACCAATACCTTCTCGATTGCCGACGAGGAAAAGCAGGATCAACTGTCCCGAGAAGGTTGTCGTCTCACCAAGGATGTCACGTACGATATCAGTTAGTTGCTCTCTGTTCGCTATACGCTTGAGCAGCCGATAGGCAACTCTTGCAACCGTAATGGTGCCGCCAATCTCACCAAAGTTGGCAGAGCGCTTAGGAAGCCGAGGCAACAGGTCAAGAAAGATCGGCAATGCGACCCGAGCCGGATCGTTGTCTATGGGTTGAGTCGAATCGAATGGGATCTCTTCGATTGCGCTAGGGAGCCGCTCCAGCAAGTCCACCAGCTCATCTGTTGTGAGTCGACCAAGCAAGTCCGTCAATTCCTCGGCATCGACTAGCACGACGAGCGCCTCGTCAATGATACGTGCGGGCACAACGCCACTTGGCAATGTCCGTTCAAGATAAAAGCGGAACACACTGGGGCTTGCCACCTTGCGTTGTAGGCGCCAAGTTGTCTCCCATTCCGGTCCATAGTTTATATTCTCAAAGTAGCGTTGAGCGGCAGGAAAGAGCCACTTGCAGATCGCCGCTGCAAACTCGGCGTCGATTTTGACAAGCGGTGCCACGGGACTCGTCTGAGCGTCTTGTCCCGTCTGGTAACCAGTCATCATCGTCGCTAATGAAGACGGAGCGAGTGCATCAATGGCTTTGACGATAGCTTCAAACATTTCGGGCCGCAAAATTCGAATAGCCTCGAGTCCGAGCATATCGGCCAATGCGACCTCGTCCCCGACGAGACGGAGGGTCATCGGCAGCGATAGGAGATACCGTCGTACCTGCCTGGGCGTTTGGACCAGCGGTCTAATGATAAACGTAAAGATGTTCTGCCAGTCCACCTTATCGAGTGGCGCAGTCGCGATACCATCGACAATAGCTGTCAGGCCTTTCAGTAACAGTGAGGTGACATCGGGCACACGTGCGGCGGGAACGTCGTAGGTGACCTGAACAATTTTCTCAAGGTAAGCGCGGCCGCGCTCAGGATCACCGTCACCGAGGCACTCCTCAATTCGGGGGCGATCAAAGGCGAGGAGGTAGAGCGTATTGGGAAAGTCACCGACCAGGCGTACAAGGCGTACAATGTCGAGAACCTCTTCAGATCGAAGGCGGTCGACATCATCTAAAACGACCACCAGAGGTCGGTCAAGCTTAGTAAGTTCTTCGCATATCTCGATACGCTGATCGACAACGGACGGTTGCGACGAGAGCTGATTAAGTAGCCCAGTGACGGCATCGACGGCCCCACCGGCCCCGATCATAGCTGCGAAGGGTGAAAGCATGCGACCATAGCTCGAAAGTCGTTTGGCGATCCCCTTGAACTTTGTCCCGCTCCTGTCGAGCTGCTTGGAGATCTCAGCGAAGTATGAGGCAACAAGCGCTTCGGTACCTGAAAACAACCAAGGGTTAAACTCGAGGACAAGCGCACGATCGCCGAGCGCCTCGATCGTCATGTTCAGGATTGATGTTTTCCCGCTTCCCCATGTTCCCGTCAATCCCATGACGTAGCCACCGCTAAGCGGGGCACCAAGGATCTCATCGGCGAGCGCCTCAGCGAACGGCCTACGCCCAAGGCAGTCCTCGAACAGCGACTCAATTGGGCGGTCGCCTGGATTCGAAAATCCAAATCCGTCATCAGAACTCAGTCCGTCCTCCGAGAGGTTGTCTGCAGCATGCTGATTCACTGTGATCTCCTTCTGTTCTCAAGAAGCCTTCGCCTGGCACGACTCAGTCGTGCGTCAGGCGTGTTGGGTAAGATGTCGAGCAAAATCGCGATGTCTGCTCGGCTCCAACCGTAACCCTCCAGGACGAGGGCTCGTCGATCGTCTAATCCCAGAGGCTTAAGCGTCTGGACAATCAGGTCCCGTGCCGTTACGATTTCCTCAGGATCGACGGTCGCATCCGCGACGACGAGCGAAAATCGTGGTGAGTACTCGTCAAGTAGACTGTCCAAACTCATTTCTCCGTGCGACATCCTTCGAAGTGGCCTACGATAGGCGTTCGCCACGTCAGGAAGACAGCACTCAGTGAAAAATACTTCCAAACTGACGCCAACAGTGGGGTCCCAGGCACCGGGGAGTAGAATCTTTTCCTTCAGGCGCCTCAAACAGGCCTCGACCGCCTCCGCAGCAATCTCCTCGGGGTACGGGTCATGCTGCAGGGCGAAGTTACGTTTAAGACCGTACCCGGCCTTGCGACAGCGCGTAATGATTCTTCCATTCCTGATGGCCGCACTCAGATCCTGATGGGCATAACTAACGAGGCGACGTATGAGTTCATCCCAGGCAGGACCTGTGTAGTTCTGGTCGACCACAAGATCCAGAAGTGCGCTCGTAGAGGACGATCTTAGCATGGTCTTTGACGGGATTGCCTCCTCAGTCATTTCCATCTCGAATTCGGTGCGTTGAGCAGCAGTTGATTCCACATTCTTCTATCTGTCGCAGAGTTCCCATATCCTGACAAACTGAACGAGGTACGCCAAGCACCCTAACGAGCCTCACTTCAGGAGATCCGCCTCTTCGTCTACATCGGCGGTCAACCTGTACTTGCTACAAAGCTACATTTCCACGGAATCATGCTGGATACGCCCTTACCTGCGAGGCCAATACTACCTCTGTCATTATTAGGTTCAGATAATACCGTGACCACTCGTTAACGTCGTTTCTCCCCTTATCGACATCTCCGTCACGCCGATGAACACCTTAGCGTCAACACCGAGCTAATTCTCACTGAAGCATAGATTCCACAAGCGTTGTTTACCACTTTTTACCTACTAGAACTGCTGACGATTGAGTAAGGATCTTGGCCGAAAATAGCTTATTACTAATTGAACGTATTTGCCGGGCTATTCATTTCGCCGACTTTGTCACACTCACGCGGTTTTCCACCAAGGTCTAAGTCTTGACTTATTAGCGCTAATGCTTCATATTTATAGTCAAATATATAAGTGCATATCTAATGTATAGAAACAACTCAAACCAAGATCAACAAACGCAATCAGGAAAGAGTGAAACTCTTAAAGAGACTTGCTAATGGCACGTCTACCTATTCCTGGTAGTGACGACGGTACCTGGGGAACTATCCTCAATAATTTCCTTGATGTTTCTCATAATCAAGATGGTACACTAATTCCGTCAGCTGTAGCTAATGCTGGGGCTGAACAAACTGCCAACAAAGGTAAAGCTGGCGGGTATGCATCCTTAGACGCCAGCGCTAATGTGCCAAGAAGTCAGCTTAACAATGTTCCAGCGGCTCCAGTCCAATCAGTCAATAGCCAGACCGGTACTGTCAGTCTAACGGCAGGTGACGTCGGTGCAATTCCATCGACTGACATTGGCCAGGCATCTGGTGTTGCTTCTCTTGATAGTACCGGTCTTATACCGTCAACCGAGTTTGGTAACCCTCTCTCTGCTCCACTTACTGACAAAGGCGGACAAGTCTTCAATGTCAAGGCTTATGGAGCTAAAGGTGATGGAACGACCGACGACTATACCGCGGTTCAGACAGCCATCGACGCGGCGGGAACAACCGGTGGTATCGTCTACTTTCCTATCGGCCATTATCTGATCTCCCAGACCTTGACGGTCAATTACAATAGTGTCGTCCTTGAAGGTGCTGCGAACTGTTTCCAGTTCAATGGATTTATCGCGGGCCTGTCGGGGACGGTGCTCTCTCCTACCACTGGATTCACCGTTGGCGATTATCTCATTGTCTCGAACTCTTCTGCGCTTGCTACAAATCAGGTTAGCGGTTTCCAGATTCGCGACATGACACTTTATTGTAATTCAGGTGGTGTACCGGGGGCAGCCCATCTCGCTGCGGGCGTGGCAGCATGGGCAAGTGAATGGGCCAAAGCATCTAACGTTATCGTTGAAAATCACCGAGGATACGGAATCGACTTTCAGTGTGTCGGTTCTTCGGGTGATTCCGGGCGAATTGAGTCGTGCTTCGTGGAAGGTTCAAGTGATGGTGTAGCAGACGCATCGCAAGGAGGGATCCGATGCACGATCTACGAATCTAGTGTCGTCGGCTGTGAAGTTATTGTTTGTGGAACTTTGGGGACACTAGGAACAGATGCGGCTATCTATGCTGGGAACCATACCAAGGCTATTGGCTGCGTAGTTGATTCCGCATACAACGATGCCTACATACTCAACACCGGTTCGTGCACCGTCGGATGCTCTACCTTCAATAACTCTGGAGCGTGCGCAGTACGAGCATTTGGTGATGGTTGTTCCGTCATTGGCTGTTGTTTCTTTGCTCCAGGGAACCGAAACCTGGGAACATGGAATGCTGCTGGAGTGATAGCAGATTCAGGAACTTGCGCGATTACCGCCAACACTATCTACGGCGGCACCTACACGACTTACGGTGTGTACGACAACATCGGCTCACCGATCAATGGGAATATATTTGAGGGCACGTTTACGATCTCGAAAATATTTACTAATGCGGCTGGTAAGTACTCAGGGAACGTGGGCTACAATCCCGTTGGGCCACTCACTGCACCAGCCATTCCCGCGTCAGGGACCGCCCAAGCCAATACTTTCGGGGTGGATGTCACGATCTACGTCACTGGAGGCACGGTTACCGCTATAGCTGTAGGAGGAACAGCTACCGGGCTCACATCGGGAGCAGTGTTTGTTGGCGCTGGAGAGACGATTACACTCACCTATTCTGCCGCTCCTACTTGGGTGTGGATAGGGAATTGATCCCTCAGTTTGTCATGGTCTCAGCGGACTTGATGCTCACTCTCATCTAAACCCGTAGTACCAACAAAGACATTTACTTCCCACTGACTCGCCGAACGAAGCTTGCGGTTAATCAACCAGTTATTAAGACTCGAGGAACTTTGCGACAAACTTTACAACACTAGCAATCGCTGCAATCGTTCCGGCGAAAGCTGCGAGCTTCTTCCAATCATTTTTTGACACTTTACCCTCCTCCATTCTAATTTGAATTTTGTTCGAGGTACTGCCTACTAAAGTCAATATGAACCCAAACACCATCTCCGATTGGTATTGCTTTTTGTGTTCTGTTAAGATACGCCAGAGCAGCTGAGACGTCTCGCAGTGTATCCTTCGGTCGGCCAACGCGTTGCAGTGTCTGAGTAATCACTGTGCGGTGGAGAGGTCGCTCTGCTGACCGAAGTACGAGTTCCACTGCTGACGCTCGCTTCTTAGTTATCCAGTCCTGGTGTTTATCTATGAGCAGCATTACCAGCGTGGCTACACCGGCTATCGCTGGGTCAATAGAGTTTGGAGGTATCGAAATGTCCTTTAAAACTATTTGGCCTTGATTAGTATTTGTTTGCCGCGAGGAAACGTCCGCAGTATTTGGCTCAGGAATAGTCTCCCGTCGACGAGCTAGGGCCGCTTCAAGGCCTGCCGCTTCAGTCCGAAGGTGCACAATCCGAACTTCCAAACGAGCTCGTTCAGCCTCAGCATTGGCTAACTCCTGCTTGGCATCTGCCAGCGCGGTTTCGAGAGTAGACTCAACAGTCTGTGTATTCATATAAGTCAGTGTATCCGCAGACTAGATAGACTCTGCACAATTTTGGAAAATAAATTGTTAGAAGTAGGTCTTAGTAATTCAGATTTCATCCTGATCGGAAACTGTCCGCTCTCTTACGAGACAAAGAAGCAATGCTAAGGTACAACTCGCCAATCTCATAGCGTTGCGTAAATAGCGTGCCAGCGATGTGAATATCAAACGACAGCATCATTATCCTCTATGTATGGATGCCGCAATAAGATCATCAGAATAAGCCGACAGATGGATCCACTGAGAATTTAACAATCCAGTGACAAGCTAATGGTCGATGGCCACCAGCAAACCTGCTGCATCCAAAGAGGGCAAGTCACTTGCTAACCCTAAAACTCCCAGGAAAGTAAAGAGTGTTGCAGGAAGTGATCTTGCCCAAATTAAACGCAACACTAAAAAGTCTTAACAAGTCTGCCTTAGCTGCATGACATGATCTTAGAATTCTCCTGAATATAATCAGCCGACTATATAATCGTTGTAGTCCGATTGGTCCTTTTGATGTTTTCGTCGCCAGAAGTGTACGATCAGCGCAAAGAAGCCAATCAGAGCAACAATTGTCAGAATGATCGCTATCCAAAGACCGGTACTGAAGGTACCAGGTCGTGGTGAGCTGTTGATAATCGGAGCAGTTTGACTTCCTGAAGATTGTGTTATTGGAACTGACTGATTGTTTGTGGGTGAAATAGTCGTGCTAGGAGATGTTGAACTACTTGCTGGTGATGAAGATATTCCATTGTTTGTAGTGCTTGAGCTACTAGTGGTGCCAGTAGCTGAGTAGGCACCACTACCGTATTGGCTGCCACCATAAACATCTGCCAAGATAATTGATCCGCTCAGCAGGCCCATAACTTTATATTTAGCTTATAGTTATTTACTTGCATTATACAAGTATGATACATTGGAGCTTATAAAGTAACAAGAAAGCTGCATTTATGCTTCATCACTTATTCGGACGATTTGCGTTTCTTGATCTTGGAGCCCCCGAATTAGTTCTTATTTTGGCAATTCTACTTTTGCTGTTTGGTGGTAAAAAACTACCCCAGCTGTCTCGTAGCCTAGGCGAGTCAATGCGTGAACTACGCAAAGGCTTAAGCGGCGACATAAAAGAAGATTCCAAAGATGATAAAAAAGAGACAATCGAACCTAAAGACAAGGACGTGGCAGCCTAAACCTGTCGATAATCGACGACCGTTCATCGAGCATCTCCACGAACTGCGCAAGCGAGCAATTTACGTTGCAACTTCCGTGCTTGTTTTTGGCACGCTGGCTTACTTCGTCCAGCAATCAATTGTTGGTTTTCTCTTGAAACCAGCCCGTGGCCAACGTTTCATTTACACTTCACCTGGTGGAGGCATTAGTTTCTTGTTCGAGGTCTGCACTGACGTAGGTCTGGTTCTAAGTCTGCCGGTTATTGTCTACCAGCTGCTGCGTTTTCTTGAACCACTACTAGATACACAGACTCATCGTTTGATCCTGCGTTCAGCCATGGTGTCGGCATTACTGGGCGCTCTGGGAGTTGCTTTTGGCTGCCAGCTGGGTTTACCGCTGGCATTGCATTTCTTGGGTCACCAGTTCACTACCGCCCAGATTGCTCCACTTTTCACTATTTCTGAGTACATGTCATTTGTAACAATTTACCTGGCCGGTTCGGCACTGTTGTTTCAGCTGCCACTCATCTTGGTCATTATTAACAGGATTAAACCTTTATCTCCACGTCGGTTGTTTAAAGCCGAGCGTTGGGTAATAGCGGCGGCTTTCATCATTGCTATGCTCATGGCCCCTACAGTTAATATCATTGATCAGCTGGTCATTGCCGGACCAATTATTCTTGCCTATCAGGTGGGCATAGTCTTAATCTGGTGGGCTAACCGCCGATCACATCGCCCTCAGCACGTCGAAACTCTTCTTGCTCAGGACCGAGTCAAACAGGAGCAGCGCCAACAACGAGTACGCACCGCTGTGAGAATTTCGAATTCAACGCACATGTCGCGCAGACCAACTCATCAACCGCAATATGCACTCCGTCCGGTTAGACGAAAACCAATTACGGATTTCGAGTTCGTAAAGAGACGGCCGATGACTGTTCCACGAACTTTGGTAAGACCTTAACTGGTTGGATAAAGTTCAGGAAGTTTCCGCAGTTACAAAATCTGAGCCATACATATTGAAGAGATTGTTATTTCTGTAGTTGTAGTTGTCACTGAGAATTGCAAGAAACGGGGCTATGGTTCTCTTCCTAGTTCTTTCCGAAGTAGCTCGCCCAAAGCAGCGTTCAGAACAATATAGTTGTTAGCCAGTTCACGCATCGTACTTTCGAGAGAATTGATTGCCTCCGATGGAGGTAGATCTTTGAGGATAACAAAAGAAGCGGCGATCTTGGAAATGAAATCGTGGAAATCTTCGAGTTTGTCGCGTAGAGCTTGATCCAAGACTCTAACGGTCAGCCGAGTGAAGGTAACCCCAATATCATAGGATTCATCTGAATAATGCGGCGGCAGTTGGAAAATTTTGCCATCTTCCCGAAGTGTTTTGAGATCTTGCAAAATCGCTTTCGATGTCGCTCGCATCTCTAGCTGCAATACCTCTTGAAGCTCAAGCAGAAGATCTAGCTGGAAAGAGTGTTTGCGCTCGTCAAGACGCTCCGCTAGTAGAGTATTTCTTGCGGCGGTTTCGCGAGCTGTGGCCCGAATATCTCTAGCTTCCTCGTTTCGTCCCGCCAGCCAATACCCACCTAGACCTGTAAAGGTCGGAGCGATGATTGCAAGTGCCTCTAGCCAGTTTGGAAAATTCGACATAGGCCAATGTACTCTTGGCGACACACCGCGTCAAGAAACCATTCGATATTGACAATTTGTCTGCGTCAAATACGAACTCGTAAATTCATACCTAACTGGCTATCACCTCTCGTTGTGATTTTGCAAGCTTCAAGAACCATTCCGACATAGACCAATCATGGCTCAAACTGTACTTTTCAAGTGGAGTATCCGACGCGATCCTTTTGTTACTTAGAGGTGGCGAAATCTCTGAGCATTCAACCGAACCTACTACTTGTCCACAGCCCGTTAAATTGACTAATTTATCGCTGAGCCTTATGCTTAACATTGGATTACAAATAAAGCTGATCCAAACAAACAATGAAGCAACAAACACCTTTACACCAGCTACTAGAACTCGAAGTATCTAGGAAAGAGTTTTTAGCAACACTTGGTTTTGGTGTGCTATCACTTATTGGACTGTCTTCGATTATTAAATTTCTGACTAGTCATAACGGTAGCACAGTGAGCATGAAATCCGTCAGCCGTACACGCGGCTACGGTTCCAACTCCTACGGAGAGTAAACGGCCTCTCCATCTATCTGCGTGATAAAATTACGGTCGTGGCACATGCTTATAATAGAAGCCAATTCAAACACCTTGGGAAAGTGTTCCTCTCTCATACCACTTCCGACAAACCATTCGTTCGCGGGCTAGCTAGTCGGCTCCGAAAGATCGGAGTGGAAATCTGGCTCGACGAACGTGAACTGATTGTCGGAGATTCTTTACCATCTGAAATATCGGACGCGCTTCACAACGCACGGGCGGTCATAATTGTTATCTCCGAATCATCAATACGATCCGATTGGATGCGCCATGAGTTGAGAGTGGCGGCCCAACGAATGATTTCTGGCCAATGCCGCTTGATCCCTGTATTGCGAAGCGATGTCTCCCTTCCACCAGAAATGACGGGGCTCCTTTATTCCGATTGTCGGCCGGGAAAACGTGGTGGAACTATCAAGATTGCACATGCCCTTGCCGTAGAGTCACAACGCCTTGGATCTATGACGGCAACCATGGAGAGCAACGACCCCCTCGTAAGGACACGTGGTCTCGATCAGGCGATTGATGATGTCTTCGGCGGACGAGGATGGGGAACGGCGACACTCAGTGCAACTAATAACGTAGATTTTTCTGTCATCACCGTTGATACTTCCGTCGGGCGCGAAGTAGACGTTGTTTATAAAACTCTTATGGACTACGGCTATGAGCGTGATGGCGTCACCCTTTATGATTGGTGCGATTGGAAGAATAAGATCAACGACGAACTTGGCGAGCGGTTTGGATTACTAATAAGCGAGCGTGCACCTTCGAACGATCTGCAAAGAACACTAGATCAGGTTGAACAATGCGTGTGGATGGAGAGGCTGCCTGCGTCTACCGGAGAAGCCGGAGGCGCGATGGTGTTTGTCCATGTTGGCTTGTCACCATCGGATACTGAGGCGAGGAGCCGCCTAACACTTGCTCATAACGTCCTTGTACATGAGATCACTGTTCAAGTTCCGCCACTTCCTCACTCTCTTCAAGAAGCAATAGCACGGACAAGGGCTGCTCAGCCAAATTCAAAATACTAAAGGCTGACGTCACTTTCAGGATGGTCTTCTCCATACCAGAGTTTCCCGATTTTCGCTAATATTTCTACATGGACTATGCGAGCGCCAAAAAGGCCGTCGAAGAATTTCAACAGCTATTACGTGAGAGTCAAAATGTCTACGCTAAATACCGGGCTGCTATAAGCCAATCCAGCCGAGTTCGTCTACGAGAAATTCCCGAATGGACCGATTCTGAAGCGCAGATCAATCGCCGGATTCCACAGATTGAAGCCATAGTGAACGAGCTCGATAACCGTCTTGCGGCAAAATTCGACAATGTACCCCGAAACACATGGCCACACGGTCCGAAGATCGAGGTTTGCGAAAGGATTCTTGAAATCATCGAAAACCACCACGAGACACAACAAATACTAAATTTGGCGAACCCAAATATTAGCTCATATGACTACTGGTTACCGGACTGTGTTCGCGTCTTTATTTCTCACTTATCGCATGAGAAGGAACTCGCTTATGAAGTTAGTAATAAGCTTTTAGAAATCGGCCTGCAAGGTTTCGTAGCCCACGAACACATCGAAGTGTCGAGGGAATGGCAAGACGAGATTCAGCTTGCGCTTCGGACTGCGGATGTATTTGTTGGTCTCGTGCATCCAGGATTTTCTTCGAGTCCTTGGACGCAGCAAGAGGTGGGATGGGCCTCTGGCAGAGATATCCCTATTCTCATGGTTCGAATTGGTGAAGATCCGAAAGGCTTTCCGGCAAAGGTTCAGTGGCCATCTGGTTATAACAAAAAAGCAAGTCAATTGGCATCAATAATTGCCATTTGGGCGAGTGGATTACCCGAATTTGGGCCTCAGATTGCCGAACGGATGGTTGCAGCTCTTCGTAACGCTCGTTCCTATCCTGATGCGCGAGATGTGGCCCAATTATTTGAGCAAATGGGCAAGCTATCACCGCAACTACTGGACGCTTTGGAAGATGCCTACTTACACAATGACCAGCTCTATCCATATCACGTTGGAACAGAGGTACTTGTACGAATTTTCAAGGCTCACTCTCGAGTGCTGCCTATTCCAGAAGAGACGCTAATCCGATTGCGAAGATTAGCAAATGGGAGGAGTGCTCGATAGTCTTCCTATGATGTGCTCATGGAGTGGGGTGCCCCTTATAATCAACAGGTGCGCGGTGTGGTCATTTGAATCTGAGCAATGACGACTTGCTAAATACAGTTACCGTCTTCCTCGCTCGTGTTAGGGCCACGTACAAATCCCGCTGATCAAGGGTTTCGGCGTTGACGACAATGGCGTGGTCATATTCAAGTCCTTTGATGAGTACCGTACGAGATATCACTCGACTTTGAGGGAGTCGCCCAGCATGCCGAACTCTATCTCTTACACGCGCAAGAGCGTCTGTCCCACTAAGCGAACTATCGGCAACTACCGATGCAATTGAACGCTGTGTATCCCACCAAGCTTCGCGGCGATAAAGCCTAAGCGCCTTACAGTCTCCAATTTTAATCATTGCATCCTCAACCGCACTCAACGACGGATTCTGATTGATAATATCGAGGACGGCGAGGACTTCCTTGATCTCATCACGTTTTAGATTAGCGGCAATGTTCCCAGCCTTGAGCTTTCTCATGACGGGTTGATCGATACCAGACAGTCCGATAAAACACTTCTTCGCAAACTCAGCCAAGAGAGACGCAAAGTCACAAGAATCACTATTTACAAGTTCATCGAGGAATTTATGCATAAACCTTCCTCGAATATCCTCCATTATGACGTACTTGCCGTTGAGCCTCTCTGCGATGGGAATTATATCGTGATCGTACTTTCCAATTATGACCACTGAACCGTTGCCTGTCTTAAATGAATATGCTACTTTGCAGATTTCTTTGATATCGCTTTTTAGCCATCTAAGACCGTGAATATTCACCTTTGAAAAGTCAAGTGAACCACCCGCAACGAGTTCGGAACGGATCCCAAGCAGCCATTCTCCTAACACTTCATTATGATTTGCCCATCGCCAAGATTTCACTGGCACGTCATGTGGAAGGAAAACGGATATAACGTCAGAGTCCCAGTCGATGAGAGAGCCCGAAAAGCCAAAAATTCCTTGAAGTCTGTCTCCAATCAGTAAAGTAGCTGGAATTGCCGATTGAATGGCGCAGATGAACTTGTGCTGCCCCTTAACACAGTCCTGATATTCGTCAACTAGCAGGTAGTCAAAGCTGGCCCGGTGCATACTCTTGATCGCTTCAGCGCTCACGACATGTGCTGCACCATGAATATATTCCTCAGATCTTTCCCAATCTGGCGCGCTAGGCACCTCAATACCGGCCAGCGCAGGGTAGCTTCTAACGAGATCAAACGCCCAGCCTGTGATGGTATCGACATGTACGTCGTGGTTCGGCACCCCAAATTTCCTAAGTCGTTTACGAATTGCGTCAACGCCAGCATTTGTATGAGTAAGCACAAGTGTCTTTTGCGATCTAGCCGACGCGGCTGCCGCCATACCAGCAACAATTTGGGTCTTTCCTGTTCCTGCTGGCATCTCGACGGAAGCGGGGAGAGACATGAGTAACTCGTTTACAACGTCAGATAGCTCCTTATCCATCGCTATTTACAACTGACATCCCTGGACTCAATGAGTCAACATCCCCATACAGAAACAGTCGTATCTCTTCTATGAGGTTCCCTGTTGTAGTTCCCTTAAGTTGGGTGAGTCGAGGATAAAGCCAAGAGGCTAAGCCGTTATCTACCCGCTTAAACCATCTGTACCGTACAGCTGCCTTGTGTATGGCCTTGCGGGCTCTGTCGAGATCAATATTATTTGACCTGAGCCATCCCGGTACATCAAGATCGACAATTTCAATATCCTTGTCAACCGCAAGAATATCATTAACAACCGTCTTGGCATCGACCCGAAATATTTTGGCCACTTCTAGAAGCTCGGCAAGATCTTGCGCAGAAGATGACTCTACGATTTCCTGCTCTGTGCACTTGCCGCTTGTCCAACGAAAGATTTCAACTCCTGCCTTTTCAGCAGCCTCGACTTCCTTGTCGATTGATTTGTCGTCATGATCAATGAACAATCCTGTTTCGTATCCGATGTCAGCGAAAAGCTTGGATCTGGGTGGAGCATTACTCCCCCCTTGACCATCATGAACCGCGACACCAAGCGCAGAACTTGGAGCAAGCTTGTCCTTGATCCTTTGCGAATCCCATAAGTCGAGTAGTCCGAGCAATAACCCGTGTTCGGTCTTTCCCTCCACCACCAGGATGCGACGTGCAAGGAACGATGACGGACGAGAACGAGTTAACGCCCTTCCTAGGTTCATGCCCTCTGGAATCTGATCGACACTAATCCCTAGCTCAGAGTGGCGAACTACGAACAAATCCGTCAGGTCAAGCTGCTCGACGGCGATCGGGGAATGGGTAGTCACAAACACTTGTGAGAGTCGAATTGTAGTTTTCAGATACTTCAGCAGGTACACAAGCCTGTGGGGTTCTAGACCATGCTCTACTTCGTCCACAAGGAGTATCGACTGCGAGCCGAGACCCATTTCTTGCGTCGCAATACCAGCCAGCCTACGAGTTCCAAGTCCGAAATTAGTTAGAGGCACGTCGTTTTCGAACAAGGCCAATAGTCCACCACTTGAAGGAACTGACGAATCGAGTCCTGGCCTCAGATTTTCGAAGTTGCCACTTCCGAGTCGGTGGAGTCCATCCTGAACACCCTTAGCAAGTTGGCTCATTTCCTCCGTAATCGAGCTGAATACTGCCTGTCGAGCCACCCTCATTGCATTGGCTAGCATCCCAGACGCGCCGTGAGACTGCTCAGTTAGCTTCGTAAGCGCCGAACTTCTCGACCAGCGTAAATGCATATCTATCCGTTCGTCAAGTTTGAAAGCAGACAATTTCCGCCGAATACCGCTTCCGATCGAAATGAATGGTTCCGAACCATCGGGTCGGTAAGCAACCCAGGATGGATCTAGGTCTGCGTCTATTGTCAGTTGAACGATCACACAGGGTTCTGATCCATCCTCGGGATCGTGATGCCATTCACCCGATTCATCAATCCCAGATAACTCCATGCCGAGTATTCGATGACTAAGGATGTCTTTCGGAAGATTCGCTAGAGCGACTCGAATTATGATTGGAACTGTTACGTCAGCATTGAAAAAGTCTGTGTCCGCAATTGATAAGCTCCATCGCTCAGAGAGCGCAAGGTACACGGCCTCAAGAATCGAAGTCTTGCCTACGTCACCGGGTCCAATCAGACAGAGAAATCGTTTGCCTTTAGGGATTCTCCATTCAAGGTGCCGAATACCACGGTAGTTCTGAATTTCTATCCGTCTGATTTCCAATTCATACCTCCGTGGCTTCATGTATCAGTCTGTATACGACATCTTGAAACAGAATTGACCAATCCTTCTGTTCTTCCCAAGGATTGGCGACTGAGACTTTGAGTCGATACAAACCCATCACACATTCACCTCACCATTTGCAAAAAGTTCTGCCTGTTCTAACACCAGCTCCACGGCCTTCTCAGATCGATCTGGCGGATAGTCATACTTAGCCAGCAACCTGCGAATCTTTGCTCGCATCGCGGCTCGGACAGACTCCTTCAAATTCCAGTCGATGGTGGCGCTCGCTCGCACTGCTTGAACAAGTTCAATAGCGATCCTCTTTAGCGTCTCATCACCAAGCTCCAGTACTGCTGAGTCGTTTTGGAGTATCGCGTCGTAAAGGGCTGCTTCTGTAACAGATAATCCGAGCCCCTCATGGCGTTTGGATTGATCGCGCATGTCTTTGGCAAGTTTTACAAGTTCTGCGATGATCTCAGCCGTTGTTAAAGATCGGTTCGTATACCGATTGATCGCTTCTTCGAGTTGCTCGGAGAAGCGCCGAGCCTGGACAAGGTTGGTTCGTTGGATTGTCCGGATCTGGTCGTTGATAAGTCGCCTGAGCAGCCCCATTTGCAGGTTCGGTTTATCCTTATTTACCAAGGACTCAAGAAACTCGTTAGATAGAATTGAAAGCTCAGGAGTTTCAATTCCGGCAAGTTTGTAGATATCGACAACCTCGTCGGCGGCGATAGCTTCATTGACTAGTTGCCCAATGGCAGTATCTATCTCGACAGTACCGGATCCACCTCGTCCCGAGTCCGGATTCTGGATCTTCAAGATCGCTGCTCTCACGTCAACAAAAAGACGAGCATCATCTCGAATGGCAACTGCCTCGTCTCGGGCACCGCACAAGGCGTACGCTTTGGCAAGAGCCAAAACCTGGTCTAGGTAACGTTCGGTTCGATCTGGATCAGCCATTACAAAGTCAAGTACCTTAGCGTGTTGCCCAAGCCGATCAGCTGCGGAGAGCTGCGGCGAAGAGTTGAAGGCGCAACCATGTAGTAGTGACAGGATAACGTCGTGCTTCTCCTGCATAATCGCAACTATTTCATCAATAGGAACACCGGCTTGGTCTCGATCACTTGGTGAGTACTCGTCTAATGCGTCTCGCAGGTTGGGTGCGATTCCGATGTAATCGACTATCAAACCACCAGGCTTATCCAAAAAAGTGCGATTGACTCGGGCAATTGCCTGCATCAGTCCAGCACCCTGCATTGGCTTATCGAGGTACATCGTGTGTAGCGAAGGTGAATCGAATCCAGTCAGCCACATATCCCTTACGATCACCAGTTCCAGTGGATCATCGGGATTTTTAGCCCGTGCTTTTAATTCTTTACGAACATCTTTGGAGTAGATGTGAGGCTGGAATTCAGCTGGGTCGGCAGCAGAACCTGTCATGACGACCTTGATCTTGCCTTGAGTTGGATCGTCGCTATGCCATTCCGGCCTTAGAGCAACAATCTTGGCATACAGTTCGACCGCAATGCGCCGTGACATGGTTACGATCATGCCTTTACCGAAAAGCGCTGACTTGCGCTTCTCCCAGTGGTCGACGATGTCTCTAGCTATCAGATCAAGACGAGCGTCAGCACCGACAATTGCCTCCAGGCGGGCCCAACGGGACTTAGCCTTAGTAGCAGCAGATTCTTCCACCGTTTCAGTAATTTCATCTACCAATGCATTGAGAGTTGCATAGTCATCTGCATCAAGAGCAACTTTGACAAGACGGGACTCGTAGAAGATTCGCACCGTAGCACCATCTTCTACGGCTCGGGTTAGATCGTAGATATCAATGTACTCTCCAAAGACAGCACGGGTGGATTTATCGTTCGACTCAATTGGTGTGCCGGTAAAGCCCAAGAATGTAGCGTTTGGAAGAGCGTCTCGCAAATTCTTAGCAAGGCCGGACTTGAGCGTACCATCGGGATTGAGTGTGGCATTGAAGCCATAATGGGAGCGATGCGCTTCATCAGCTACAACTACCACGTTGCGACGACCGGTCAGGATCGGATTAGAAGCTCCTCCTTCTTCAGGTGCGAACTTTTGCAGCGTTGTAAAGACGATACCACCAGAGGCTCGTCGAAGAAGATCTCGAAGGTTGGTACGAGAGTCGGCCTGTACCGGCTTTTCCGGCAAGATCTCAGCTGGTGCAAAGACCTCGCCGAAGAGTTGGTCGTCTAGGTCATTACGATCGGTAATAAAGACAAGGGTGGGATTGCCCATGCGAGGATCTTGCATAATCTTGGAGGCATAAAGTAGCATCTCAATGGACTTACCAGATCCTTGAGTGTGCCAAACGACACCTCCACGACGGTCGCCATCTGGACCGGAAGCTTCGATTGTAGATTCAACAGCAGCATTGACAGCCCAATACTGGTGATACTTAGCGACTCGTTTGACGAGACCCTTTGACTCGTCGCTGAAAAGCACGAAATTCTGGATGATATCCAGGAATCGCTGTTGGTCGAAGACTCCCTTGATTAGAACCTCAAGAGCTGGGAGACCAGTAATAACTTCACGACCGTCGATTGTCTTCCACGGTGCGTAGTGTTCGAATCCGCCCGAGAAAGAACTCATTGAGGCGCTAATCCCATCAGAGATAACAGTTATGGAATTATGTAGAAAGATTGTAGGGATGTCGTGACGGTAGGTTTGAATCTGATTCCACGCACCCTTGAGGGTGGCGTTCTCGTCGGCCAAGTTCTTTAGTTCAAGCAGTCCCAGTGGCAAGCCGTTTATAAACACCACAATGTCCGGACGACGATTTTTGCTGTTTTCGATGACGGTGAACTGGTTCGCTACAAGCCAATCATTGTTTTCGGGATGATCGAAGTCGATCAACTTGATCTGCTCTGTTCGCACCATGCCATCTTTGCCACGATGTTCTACAGGAAGATCCTTGGTTAGCAGCTTGTACACCCGGGCATTTTCTGAGAGTTCATTCTGGGATTCAGCACGTCCAAGCCGTTTGATGGCATCTTGAACAAGAGCAGCATCGAAGTGAGCGTTGATTCGCTCAGCTGCCCTAAGAAGACGACTGGGGAGAATAACCTCCCGATAATCTGAACGTTCCGGACTTTCCCCATCGGGGGCAATGCGAGGTCCCCATTCGGTCTGATAACCAAGCTGGCGAAAGTACTCGAGTGCTGCATCTTCGACAGTTCCCTCATTGAGCTTGCTCATACTGCAGCCTCTACTGCTTCGCGAGCCTCAGGAACGCGGATGCGACCAGAAAGAAGCTCAGGGAGGAGGGTATCCCGAAGACGAACAAGATGTTCGATTTCACGCTCGAGAGAATCGGATCGCTCAATGAGGGGTCGGGACTTTTTTGCGAATCTCTCTTGATCTATCTGTGATACCATAGGAGCACGATATTGAGGAATTGCGTCACCTGCGAGATGGAGAACCGTAGTACCACTCGTTCTGCTACGACAATGTTCACGAAAAGACTCGGCAGTTAGCAGGCCATAAAGGTATTCCTCAGGCATATTACCTAATGGACGTACAATTGCAAGATCCAGGGACGCGACAAGAACCTCAGCAGAACTAGCACGTGGTACTCGTACAGTTCTCCCCACCACTTCGGCACCTTGCGTCAGATCAGTTTGCGCCACAACAAGCTCGCCAGGTCTGATAATCTGGCTCTCCTTGTAGGGACCAACATATGGCTTCAAGCCGACTGATTTGTATCCGCCATTCCTATCGAACGATTTCAGGGTAACTAAAGACGTGCGGGCTTCGGCAAGATCAGCGCTCCGATAAGACACGCCCTTAGTAACTGATACAACTTCTTTCAGCTCGACAAAACTCGTTTTGCCCTTTTGCACTGAACTAAATTCCGCCGAAAATAGAGCCCCAATTTTGTCAACGATTCGCCTATTCGATTCAATCTTGTCATCCAGGGCAACTAACGTGGCAGCAATGCCTCGCTGTACGTCAAGAGACGGCAATAGTGGCAGTTCGAAAGAACGAATATCCGCTACATTGAGATGCGGGACGGTTGATCCTTCTGCAAGTTGATTAAGTCGATATTGGATTTCAGACGAACCAATCAAATAATACAAGAACACGGAATCCGCAGCCTCAGGAATGGGTCTCAATAACACCGTACGCTGACCGGGTGCTACATTCAATTTGTCAGGAATCCTTACGATTGGACCCACAGGTGCCTCTCGGGCCAATAGAAGATCTCCGCGTTGAGGAGTCAGGCGACGAGTCCACTCGAGGAACGTCTTTTGTGAAACCCTTTTAGCACGAGAATAATCAATTCGGTTCCCGACCATGGCCGACGTACCAACTGCAAAATAGTCACCATTCGAATCAACCTTTACCGTTTTGTGTTCGCAATCAACTATGGATGAACACACGTCTTTAAGTCTGAAAATTGAATTCATCCTACAACTGGCCCCAATCGGCACCTAATTATCTCTTCAAGTCGCCTTCCTTCTTCAAATTCCGCAAAGAGTTCCTTCTGTAGCCGAGCTATTTTCTCATCAATAGGCTCATCATCCACTTCAGCATCAGCAGCGCCGACATAACGACCGGGAGTAAGTACAAAGTCATGCTTAGCAATATCCTCGAGACTGGCGGACTTGACAAAACCCGAAATATCTTGATAGGGAATTTCCGGATCGCGACTCCGCCAATTATGGTAGACACCTGCAATCTTCGAGATATCATCCTCAGAGAGCACTCGTAGACGGCGACTCTCCATCGTCCCAAACTTGCGTGCATCAATGAACAGTACTTCACCAGTACGCTTGCGATGACCATTGCCATGGCGATTCTTCGAAACAAACCACAAACAAACCGGGATACCCGTACCAAAAAAGAGTTTGTCTGGCATCGAGATGATGCAGTCAACTAGGTCAGCCTCAACGAGCTTACGACGTATCTCTCCCTCACCACTGGTCTTTGAAGACAGCGAGCCGTTAGCAAGGACAAAGCCCGCTGTGCCATTAGGTGCCAGGTGATAAATGAAGTGCTGAACCCATGCAAAGTTAGCATTTCCCTCAGGTGGTGTTCCGTACTTCCACCTTGGATCATCGGATAGTTTCGCGTCCCACCAGTTCGATACGTTGAAAGGCGGATTGGCTATCACAAAGTCTGCACGCAGATCAGGATGCAGGTCCTGGGTAAAGGAATCTGAAGAATGATCGCCAAGATCGGCTTCGATCCCCCGTAGAGCTAGGTTCATCTTGGCCAATTTCCAAGTTGTATCAGTAAACTCTTGGCCATAGACAGAAATATCAGTCCGACGTCCTCCATGAGCTTTGACGAATTCCGCCGACTGGACGAACATGCCACCAGATCCGCACGCCGGATCGTAGACCCGACCCTTGTATGGCTCCAGCATCTCAACTAGCAAACGCACAATCGAGCGGGGTGTATAAAAAGAGCCGGCATCTTTACCGGTTTCTTTGCCAGCAAACTGTCCCAGAAAGTACTCGTATACCCGACCCAGAATGTCATCACTGCCATGATCGTCTGATTCGGTAAATCCAATCGATCCGATCAGATCGACAAGTTGACCGAGTCTACCCTTATCAAGGCCTTCTCGGCCATAGTTGCGAGGCAGAACACCTCGTATGGCCGGGTTCTCTTTCTCGATCAGATCCATCGCTCGATCGATGACCTGGCCGATGTCAGGGAGCTTAGCTTTTGACTGAATGTACTGCCAACGAGCCTCCTCTGGAACCCAGAACACATTGTGGCTGGTGTACTCATCTCGTGATTCGAGCAGATGAGTTCTAGTTTCTGAATTGGAAATGTAATCGTCAGAAGTGGGATCAGAAAATACTGCCTCTAAGTGCTGATGGCGTGCTTCAAATCGGTCGGAGATGTACTTCAGAAAAACTAGGCCCAGTACCACATGCTTATACTCTGAAGGCTCCTGGTTACCTCTAAGCGCATCAGCGGCCTCCCAGAGTCTAGCCTCAAGGGTTTTCTGTGGTTTCTGTTTGGTTGTACGAGCCATATTTTTGTCTAGTCTCCTCTGGGTACACCTGTACCAATTCTGCTATTTGAAGCTGCGCTAAAGAGTACTCACACGCTGTGACAATTTCGGATAACTAATTCCAGCAGGTCATCACATTTGCATAACTATCTCCTTTTATTTATACCATAATTAAGTGCCTGCTCAAAAGCTATTTTGCCTAAAAGTCCTGCTCCCAACCCGCGAGACGTAGCAACCCCTCGGCGTTGAATTCTGCCTCACCGTGATTGAGATACTGGCCATAATCATCGATGTAGCGCTGAATGAGCACCTTAACAGAGGCAATCTCGTAGTCCCGAGCTTCAATCGCCTCCTGCAGTACTTGTTCGCTGGTGGTGGGCTCAGTTGGATTGTGGGGCCAAACCTTCAGCCGCTCGACCCTGAGAATATTTGCCCGCAGTGCATAAACATGCGCCCAAAGACGCGAAAGCGCCTCCTGGTGTTCGGCCGCCTCTTTGGAAGAGATGTCGCCCTTGGTAATGATCGGGGTATCGCCGCTCGATTCAAGTGGCGGTGCAAGAGTTCTCGAACGAGGTATGTAGTTCTGTGAATCCTGATGCAACTGCCAAGCAAGAAGTTTCAGAATCTTTGGTTCAATGTGTTTGCGAAAGTGATCAACTTCATAGTCCGCCTCACGAGCGGCCTGGCGACGCCTTGCAGTAAGGGTCTTGCCTCTGGTTCCGGGTGCAAGGCCAAAGAGAACCCGCGCCGGTTCACCGAGTTCATCATCGGGGTAGTAGACAAGCTGATTCTTGATTACGCCATCGAGTGCCTTTACACGGCTAAGCCGATCGACTGGATCGATGCTACGAGCTACCACCCCTCGAAGTCCAAGTAGCACGAAATTATCAAACTCCGGTCGAACCGGAACCCCTGTCGTAAGTATCGGGCGAAGCGCCTTCACAATTTCTTCAACCGCAGGCGGAGTGATTTGAATTTCCATGGGTACATCCACTAACACAAAGTTACCCAAAAAATATCCACGAAGTGACCGTTTATTTACCCAATCGGATCAACAAGGCTGAATATTGGACAGCAAAAGTTGTCCAATATTAGTTCTCGAGACGGGAGATAACGCAATGCATAACTACCAACTTGCAGCAAGGGATAACAACGCATCACTGCAACCATTGGATCGAATCAGTCCGTCAATGGCACGTAAGACACAGCGTGAGGTCGAGCGCGTGATTAGCCAAGGCCTGGTGGTCGAAGTCCACGAGCAGATTCGAGCGGTTCTGGCGAATACCGCACTTGACAACGTTGGAGCGCTTAGCGCCCTTGAAGCGCACCTGATCGAAATCGCTCCGCTGGGAGAAGCTCGCTATAAGCACATTGTCGACGCTTATGCGCTGGGCGCATCTCGGGTGATTACCAGATGGTAAGGGTAATGGAGATCCTAGGAATGATTCCACTGATCGCGGTGGCAGCCCCGTTGGCAACAGTAGCAGTTGAAAATGCATCCCTCTTGTTACAACGCCTTCGTAAGAGGCGTATGCAGCATCTCGAAGCCGAATTCTGCCGCGAGCAAATAGAAGCTCAAGCCAAGCTTCATTTGCTTACTTCAGTACTAAAGGCAAATGCTCACCAGGCTCGCAAAGAGTTAATCCGAGCAGCGTTCATGGCCTCAAAAGAGGCGCAAGAGCAATCAGGTAACCAGGGTCATTGATCAAGCCACAAAATCGTTTTCGCTGGCCTTGGGTTACAGATATGACCGACATGGTGGGGCGAGAGCTTGACAGGGAGATGTGGTGTGCCGAACTAAAGGAGGCTTCAGATGACCAACAATAGTAATGAACTTTCGGATGCTGAACTCTGGACTGCCCGTCTACACCTCAGTAAGTTCATTCGCTCAGAGGCGCGACACACGGCAAGCGAACTCGGATTTGGCTGGCGTCCAACGCCTACGGCTCCGAGTGATTTGGATGCCCTACGGGCTGAATTTCAAGCATGTCATGCCTCGGGACTGTCACTGCGGGTTCTACGGGACTTTTCAGATGTCACCATCTATGACCGCCCGGCGACGAATTGGGCCTTTCGCTACGTACATGACACTCGCCATGTCTGGCTTTCGGCCGATTTCTCAACTGAGGCAGAACTGGCGGTGGCTTCTTGTCACTTAGCTAGAGCTAAAGCCGAAGGGCTTGGTCCTGGATCACTGGAATATGCCTTGTTGTTAGCCGATACCGTGGGCCAAACCTTGTATACGGCTCGCACTCACCGATTCGTTGTCAATCAGCTCCAATTTGCGCTCGACTGCATCCGATTTGACTTCGACACGGCACTTGAGCGTGAGGCCAGATGGAGTCTCGTGCAAGGAACGGCAACATGACTATGCCAAGTTCGTCTGGTTGGCGTAAGTCACTGACAAGTGCAGCCTTCACCCTGTTGGTCTCGGCTTTGGCTATTTACATTGCCATTCGACTTATCGAGGCAGTGCTGCCAGTGCTGATCGTCATAGGTCTGGTAGCAGCCATTGCTTACGTATTGTGGATGATTCATCGCCGGAGGCAAGGGTGGTAGCTGCTGGCCATTACGAGAACAACGCCAGAGGTGAACGATGTCCAATCGGTGTTGTGAAATAGACAATTGTCATTGACTAATGCGTGAAAGCATTATTTACTTATCAGTCCAGGAATTGCGCCTTGATGGCAGGCGAAAAGGGAGTGCGGACAAGGCCCGTGCAGCTGATTGTATTTGCCTTCAAAACCCTGGAAACAATCGTCCTCGTTTATTAACCCATAACTAACGGAGAAAAGGAGGTAACACTATGAGCAGAACATTTCGCCATGATGATAGCCAGATTAGAGTCCGAGGTGTCAGAAAAGATCCACCTGATCTGCGCCGTTTGGCAAGGGCTCTGATTGCCCTGGCTGAAGCTCAAGCAGAGACTGAGGCGGAAGCTCAAGCTCACATTCGAGCTAGAGCAGAAACTCGGGGCAACCGCAACAGAGCTAACCGAACTACCCAGCCCGATAAAGATGATAACAACACCGATAACCAGGGTGATGCGGCGTGATGGCTGGTCCTATTATCTGGTACCGGCTGCGATGGCCCCGAAATGTCTCATCCCAGCAAGTTGAACAGGCTTTTCTGCTGCTCAGTGCTACAGCTGGAACCCCGGTTGTAGTTGAAACAATTGGCAGCACTGACATGGTGGAACATCGTCTGGCCCTGCCAAGAGACCGAGTCGGTAGTATCGTCCACCAGCTACGGGCAGCTCTCCCCGGACTGGCCGTTGAGAAAATTGATCGTTCCGAGAGCATATTCAATCGGGCGATAGAACTGCGATTATCGACCCGTCGACGGCCACTTAGCACCGACAATCCTGAAATTGTCAGCACCGCTCTGCTGAGTGCTCTTTCTCACCTTGGTGCCAATGAGCACCTGGTTCTGCAGTGGGTGCTTGGCCGTCAGCTGTCTGCCAGTCCGGTTCCCAACAAGATCAATGCCTCTCATGAATTCTGGCTGACTGACGTGGCCGATACGGTACGTGGCAAATCACAATCAGCTGACGGCGAATTTCGCACTGCCCTGCGCTCCAAACAAGCCGTCTCCGGTTGGCAGACTGTCGGGCGAGTTGGCGTTATGGCCAAGAGTGACTCAAGGCAGCGCCAGCTGATTCGCCAAGTGCTCGGAGCACTGCGCACCTCTGAAGCCCCCGGTGTCAGCTTCCGGGCTCGTTCGATTAGTCCTAAGCGAATCACGAGTGCTCATCTGCCCTTGTTCATCCCACTGCGGCTAAATGCAGTTGAACTGGCCACAGTATCCGGCTGGCCCCTCGGCGCCACAAATGATCTTCCGGTTGCCAAAGTTGGCAGTCGAATGCTGGCCCCAACATCAGCAATACCAAGATCGGGACGCATTATTGGCGAGGCAACCTTTCCAGGAAGAGAACGGCCCCTGGCAATCTCGGCAACTGACTCGCTGCGCCATCTCCATGTCCTTGGTCCAACCGGATCTGGAAAATCGACATTATTGCTCAATCTTGTAACCCAGGACATGGCAGATGGCAGAGGTGTGGCGGTAATTGAACCCAGAGGCGACCTGATTGCAGATATTTTGCGCCACGTTCCAGCGCACCGTGCAGGCGACGTAGTTCTGCTTGATCCAACCGATAACAAGCAACCAGTCGGACTCAATCCCTTGTCTGCTCACGGTCGTTCACCGGAACTGGTAGCCGATCAGTTGCTTGGTGTCTTTCATAATCTCTACGCTGCCAACTGGGGACCGAGAACCCAGGATATTTTAGGTAGTGCTCTACTCACCCTTGCACGTAATCCCGGTATGACACTGGTGGCTTTGCCTTTGCTTCTAACCAATGCCGGTTTTCGCCGTCGATTGGTGTCCAGCCTTGATGATCCGATTGGCCTGGAGCCGTTTTGGGCTTCCTATGAAAACTGGAGCGAAGCGGAAAGAACTACCGCCATCTCACCGGTATTGAATAAGCTCCGTCCATTTTTATTGTCGCCTCAGATTAGAGCAATTATCGGGCAAGTAAGTCCACGTTTTCAAGTCCGTGAACTGTTCACCAAACGGAAAATACTGCTTGTCAATCTGGCTAAGGGAGAACTGGGACCGGAGACAGCGGCACTGCTTGGCAGTTTGGTTATCGCCCAGCTGTGGCAGGCGACCTTGAGCCGTTCGATGCTTGCCCCGGAAAAGCGTCATCCGGTTTTCATATATGTCGACGAGTTCCAGGATTATTTGCGACTTCCCACTGATTTTGCCGATGCCCTGGCTCAAGCCCGGGGATTAGGCGTGGGATTTATCTTGGCTCATCAGTACATGCATCAGCTCGATGTGCCAATGCGTTCAGCGGTAATAAACAACGCCCAGTCCCGGGTCGCCTTTCGACTGCCAAACGAAGACGCCAAGCTGATCGCTGCCGGAAGCAGTTTGGAACCGGAAGATTTTCAGAGTCTTAGTGCTTACCACTGCTATGTGCAACTACTTGCCCGAAATTCGGTTCAGCCTTGGTGCAGTGCCCGGACCCTTTTACCAGATGGTTCTTCGAGTGATCCGGAGCTGATTCGAGCTGCATCGCGGGATGCCTACGGAATTGACCGCAGTGTTGTCGAGGCCGCCATTCGTGAACTGGCCTATGGGCGAAAAACTGAGCCAAGTGATGATCTTGGCCGCCGCCGCCGCAAAAGCGGGATGGCTTATGAGTGACTTTGGGCGATGTCCGCTCGCTCTACCGGTCGTGTGGCCAACAGGGGCGGGAACCACCTGGCCAGAAGTCATAAATGCTCCGACAAGGGCGCGGACTCTATTGCGACTTCGCTGCATTCTCTCTTTCTTTGCCACAGGCCGGGGGCCTGAGCCGAAGGCGACCAAAAAAGGCTCTGGCTGGACGGACCATAGTCTCAGAACAATCAACAACCAGCTAACTAGAGGGGGTTATCCGTCCCTTCGTGTCGCCAAATTCCCCCTCACTTACACCTTTCATTTTCTCTCTACAGGTGTGGAATCAGCACACAGCTCGGAGGGGTTTCGATGAGTGATCAACGAACCAGTTCCAAAGGACTGAGGATATCACGCCAGCAGCTCTCAACCCGGGATCTTGAGGTAATCCAGAAGGTGTTTGAGCTGCGGCTGATGAGCACGCGTCAGATCGAAGCTGTCTATTTTGACATCGAAGATTACGCCAGTGCCTTATCGGCGGCCCGCAGCTGTCGTCGGGTTCTGGCCGGACTGACCAGGGACCGGCTGCTGGTGCGACTGGATCGTCGGGTCGGCGGAGTTAGGGCTGGGTCAGCCTCCTATATTTACGCCCTTGGTCCGGTCGGCCATCGGATGCTAGAGACAGCTGGCAATCGTCCCAGATTTCGGGAACCAACCACCACTTTCGTTGATCACACTCTGGCTGTCACCCAGCTGGTGGTAGATGTGACGCTGGCCAGCCGTGTTGGCGCGTTCGAGATTCTCAGCTGTCAGAGCGAGCCGCGCTGTTGGCGGGAATTTTCCGGACTGGGCGGTCCGATGTTTCTGCGGCCCGATCTGTTTCTGGCTCTCGGTGTGGGCGATTACGAAATGCGCTGGTTCGTCGAGATAGACATGGGTAGTGAGCACCTGCCAGTCCTTCTTCGCAAGTGCCATATCTACGACGCCTACTACCGCTCCGGCAAGGAACAGGCGACTCATGGTGTCCATCCCCAGGTCTGCTGGATTATGCCGGAGGAAAAACGTGCGGAGCGACTACAGGCAGCTATTGCCGGTGATCTCAGGTTGACCAAGGCACTCTTTGTCACGACAACCTTTGAACAAGCGTTGTCGACACTTAGCGGAGGCGGTTCATGAGCGGCCAATCAGGCAGGAATCTGCCCGGCAGCTCAATTACCACCAATACCGTCATCGTCGGTGATGTCCGCAAGCGGCTGGCGGAAGTTCCTGAGTCTTCGGTAGATTCTGTGGTGACTTCCCCGCCTTATTTTCAGCTTCGCGACTATGGAACCGAACACCAAATGGGTCTTGAGCCTGATGTATCGGCCTGGGTCAATGAACTGCGACTGGTGATGGGTGGACTAGCTAGAGTGCTCAAGCCGACCGGATCGGTCTGGCTAAACCTGGGAGACAGCTTCAGCCGCCACCAGCATTTTGGGGCACCGCCAAAAAGTCTGCTGCTGGGACCGGAGAGGTTAGCACTGGCTCTTATAGAAGACGGCTGGACGATTCGTAACAAAGTGATCTGGGCCAAAACCCGCTCCATGCCAAGCAGCGTTCGAGACCGCCTGTCGTGCACCTGGGAGGTGATCTATTTTCTGACCCGTTCCCGTCATTACTACTTCGATCTTGACGCCATCAGGATTCCCCACGTTACGTCACTCAAACACCCCTCCAAAGCACCGAAACCCTACCCACCGCTATCGGCCAGTCCACCAAATTGGGCCGGGCCCTTGGCTGGCAACAATATTGGCCTGGCAAAGCTGAAGGCTCAAGGGTTGAGTGGTCATCCCCTCGGTAAGAATCCCGGAGACGTCTGGACAATGGCATCGGCGAATTTTCGGGGTGAACACTTCGCCACTTTCCCACAGCGTCTGGTACAGAGGCCCCTGCTGGCAACCTGTCCGGAAAAGGTCTGTACCCGTTGCGGCAGTCCCTGGCAGCGAGGCCCAGCCAAGACTGTTGGACATATTGCAGTAGCTGGGGATTTGCGTCCATCTTGTAAGTGTCGCAAGGGGTGGCGTCCAGGGGTGGTGCTGGATCCGTTTTTCGGCGCCGGAACCGTTGGATTGGTGGCTGAGGCGCATAAGCGGGACTGGCTTGGTATCGAGCTGAACCCCCGCTTTGCCAAACTGGCCATGGACCGCATAACTGGGGCCCGGATCGCCAGAGCTGAAAGGGCAGCAAAGGAGGAGGTTTCATGACACATGATTGCCTCGTCGGTGAAATGCGGCTTTACGAGGAGATGCCATCAGGGGATCGCCGGTCGCACCAAACCGAGGAGGATATGGTCATGAGCCATGTTTCACTCAAGTACTTCACTCAGGAGGTGGCACTGTGAAATCACTTGCCATTCGCTTGGAAGAAGATACACACGCCCAGCTGACAATGATTGCCCAGCTCGAGGAACTCACGATAAGCGACGCTATTCGCCAAGCCATCGAGAGTTTTATTGAGACAAAGCGGGCCAATCCGCAACTGGCTGGACGGGCTGAAGCCGTTCTCGCTGAAATCGAGAATGATGCCGCCAAACGGCGTGAAGCCATCGTCACCCTATTTGGGAACGATAGTTCTACACCGGAGCCAGGTAGTCCAATGGAAACAAAACCCCAACGGTCCAACCGCTCAAAGGAAAATGAGCCAGCTTTATAGCTGAGTATCCATTTCCATCCTGACAGGGACTTTCTGAATCGCAATTATGCGAACCTCAAAAAGTCCCTGTCAATAACCCAATAAAAGATCATGAATAACTAAGGAGGTGAACTATGGAAGACGAACCGAAAATACCAGAGGATGAACAAACACAAGATAGAACTGAGCAGTTAGACGATCAGCCGCGCATTTACGTAGCCAGTCTGAGTGACTATAACGACGGCTACCTGCATGGCACCTGGATCAATGCCGCCCAGGAGCCAGAAGATATCCACGCAGCAATTCAAGACATGCTGGCAAGATCTCCAACACCGGGAGCTGAGGAGTATGCCATACATGATTATGAGAACTTTGGACCATTGAGGCTCGACGAATATGAGAGCATTGAAACTGTTGCTCTCCTGGCCCGGGGAATTGCTGAACACGGAGTAGCCTATGCCCACTGGGCGGCAGTGGTTGAAGATAGTAGTCCAGAAGCACTGGGCCGTTTTGAGGATGCCTACCGCGGACACTTCGACAGCCTGGTCGACTATGCCGCTCAACTCTTTGATGATTTCGGTTATAACGATCTGATCGAAACCATAGTGCCAGAGCACCTTCGGTCTTATGTCCGTATTGACATTGAAGCCTTTGCCCGAGACCTTGAAGCATCGGGAAGCATAACCACAAGTGAGGGAGACGGGGGTGTTTATGTATTTGATGAAATCTATTGAATTTTCCCGTTGTGGAATTAGCAATAATGGGATGCGTACGCGCATTATTCCTGGTAGAATGGGTGTTAGGAAAAGGAAATATATTCATGAATCCAGAACAATCAAAGGCACTTGGAGAATTATTCCGCCAGAAACGCAAGGAGCTGGGTTATTCGGTCTATCAGGTGGCCGATGCCGCTGGAGTGCGCAGCTCGACCGTGGTTCGTTTCGAACAAGGCAAATTCGCCGCTCCAAGACCCGACAAGCTGGCCCGGTTTGCCAGTCTTTTGGGGATACCCTTAGCCGATGTATATGCCCGGGCCGGATACCTGGTACCCGACGAACTGCCAACCTTCGAGTCTTATCTGAAAACCAAGTACCGGGATCTTCCCGCAGCTGCGGTTATCGAGCTGAAAAAACTCTTCGAAGAACTCTCAGCTCAACATGGCATAGAAATCAGTCAAGCAGTTCCGGTTACGGAAGAGGCAGGTGATGATGAAACCAGAGACAGCGCATGATAAGTCGGGTACGACAGACACCGAAGTGGCAGCCATCAAGGTCAAATCCTTATAGGTCTGAATTGAACTACCAGATCAGGTTATATATGAAAGGAGACACATCTTATGACCAAATCATTGACATCGCCAAAGGTAGAGAATAGCGAACAGGCTCAGGCTGTCATTTACCTGCGTGTTTCCACCAAGGAGCAGGCGGAGATGGGCGGCGAAGCTGAAGGCTACTCCATCCCGGCACAAAGGGAAGCCTGTATACGCAAAGCCAGTTCTCTTGGAGCAATCGTTTCCAACGAGTTTGTTGATCGAGGTGAATCAGCCAAATCGGCTGATCGGCCTGAACTTCAAAAACTACTGGACTTCGTTACCACACAACCAATCAGGTACGTAATAGTCCACAAAGTCGATCGGCTGGCACGCAACCGGGCAGACGATGTCACCATCAACCTGGCCCTTCAGAAAGCTGGTGCACAGCTTGTCTCAGTTACCGAGAACATTGACGAGACACCTTCGGGAATTTTGCTGCACGGCATTATGAGTTCGATCGCTGAGTTTTATTCTCGCAACTTAGCTAACGAGGTCATCAAGGGTAGTGTTCAGAAAGCCAAGTCCGGAGGTACACCATCACGAGCTCCGATTGGTTATCTGAATGTCCGATCCATCGAACAAGGCCGTGAAGTCCGAGGTGTAGAGATTGATCCGGTACGGGGTCCAATCATGGCCTGGGCCTTTGATGCCTATGCAACTGGCGACTGGACCCTAAGGGATCTACTGGCCGAGGTGACTGATAAAGGTCTAACTTCAAATCCTGGACCAAACACACCATCGAAACCTCTGGGACTATCTCATTTTCACCATCTGCTTCGCCATCCCTACTACATGGGAATTGTGCGTTACTGTGGAGTGCTCTACCAAGGCAAGCATCAACCGCTAGTTTCTAAAGAGATTT
This sequence comes from Actinomycetes bacterium, assembly GCA_021784785.1. GTDB lineage: Bacteria > Actinomycetota > Acidimicrobiia > Acidimicrobiales > Acidimicrobiaceae > Ferrithrix. The sequence goes on from JAJYHJ010000168.1 coordinate 32,088, forward strand.
GGCAGAAAGTCCAGGATCGACTCTCAGCCAGCAACTTTGCCGGTGAAAAGCGACGGGTACATCCTCACTACCTGAAAGGTTCAGTGTTCTGTGGGCAATGTGGCAGCTCCCTGGTTGTGAGTCATACCAAGAACCGCCATGGCAAGACCTATCCCTATTTCATATGTATTGGTCGTCAACAACGCCGAACCAACTGTACCCAGAAAGCCATCTTCATTGACCATACCGAAGAGGCGATAACCGACTACTACTCCACTGTGCAGCTAGCTGATGAGCAAATCGTCCAGATCAGAGCCTTTGTTATAAATGAACTACAGAAAATGCGAACTGATACTGATCGTGAACGAAGCGTTCAGGACACAAGACTACGCAAGCTCAAAACAGAACGAAAAATTCTCCTTGATGCTCATTACGCCGGAGCCATACCTCTGGAGTTACTGAAGAGCGAACAGAGTCGAATTACTCAAGGAATCGAAGTTGCAGAGAGTCGGCTGGAAGCCATCAACAAGGGCTTTGATGTGGCTGAGACAAATTTACGTCGGGCATTGCAACTGGTTGCCGACTGTGAGACTGCCTACCGAGAAGCACCCAACCCAATTCGCAGGCAGTTTAACCAGGCTTTTTTCAAGCAATTGTTGATTGATGAGAACTACAAAGTTACCGGTGAGCTTGCAAAGCCTTTCGATATCCTCCTGGGAGAAGAACTACGACAGGCAGCAGCGCTGAAGGCAGTAGATGATCTGCGGGAAGCTGTCGACAAGGTATTAGAGGAGCAAAGCGACAGGATTGAGACTGGCGACTGTGAGTTGGCACTTGTTGGTGCCGGACTTGGTTCATCTGAATCCCTGACCTCTTATTTAGGTCAGGGTTTGAAATACGAAACGATGGTGGGCACTAGAGGACTCGAACCTCCGACCTCAGCCGTGTGAAGGCTGCGCTCTAACCAACTGAGCTAAGCGCCCTAGCTTCAAATACCAACACTATGATAGCGCGTAACGAGGGTGTGCTCTTCATTGTTATTTTTGTGCGACTAAATGTTATGAAGCGGTGAGTACGGAAAAGCGTTGTGGTGGTGACACGTTTAAGGGGATGGAGTAACTGAACATCTCGAGGCTAAAAGAAACTTCCGTTTCAGTGCCAGTTTTGCCGACAAGGTAAATTGAAGGCATGGACACCTTGGAAAGCTGGCCCTTAGGGGATATCTCCAGTGAGACTTCAATGTTATTGAGCTTTGTACTAGTGGCCAACGGAGACAAGCCTGAGGTGGTGGATAGCTTATACACATATTGGCGCTTACCACCAAAGACACCGGTGCCTTCAGAGCGTACATGGGTTGAATGTTGGAGGAAGGAAAGCGTTGTGAGAGGATCAAAGCGTCCATCGAGTGAAAAAAGTGGCCAAAAAAGAGATACGAACGATGACAAAGTGGGAAGTGAAGTGGTCTCGATCCAGGTCTTGCCATGAGACCCGACGGACGTCTTGTTTAATGGTTCCAAGAATGTGTTCGGACCAATGACTCGCATATTGGAAATTAAGTTTCGCGAAATGCCATTTTTGTGGTAGACACAGAAGATGCGGGCCTCCTTATGTCTGTATGACGTACCGAATACTCCAGACAAGGTCACGCTGTCTCCTTTGAGATACCCCGAGACGGCATTAACTTTGAGATATAACTGGAACGAACTGGCACTTTCGGTTGTCTTGACTGCTTGGCGTAGCATGGATAAGTTGGAAGGCTTCAATGACATAGAAGCCTTCAAGGTGTCAGTGGAAGAACATGATGTGAGTAAAAAAGATACTGCTAATACTCCAAGTGGTACTCTTTTCATCGTAACTGTGCCAATCCCATGCCAATCCCATGCCAATCCCATGCCAATCCCATCTGAATGAATAAGTGCATACGTCTGAATGAATAAGTGCATAAGGTCGCGCTTATTTACATGATAGGGCAGAGTGGGGAGGGCTCAAAAGACAGATACTTTGGTAGCTCTAAGTGTCAAGAAGGTGGTGACACGCAGTTGAACGACGCAAGAAAAACAAAGAATCTGACGTCTTTAATCGTATTGTCAATCTTTGTCGAGCTTCGGACTTGTTGCTTAGGTTCCGAACAGCTGGGTATAGGCTCCAACTAAAGAGTTTGTATATGGATGTTCAGGGTGGGATAAGATCTTTGCAACTGGCCCCATCTCGACGACTCTTCCTTGGTACAACACGACAACTTCACTACAGAGATCTGCGACTTCCTCTAAGTTGTGAGTGATTAGAACTACCGAGCTTTGGACCGAGGTTGAGTAACTATCGATTACCTCTATGATATCTCGCGCTACCAAAACGTCGAGTGAACTTGTTGGTTCGTCGGCGACGAGTAGTTTAGGGTTAGATGCTAAGGCAATAGCAATTGCTACTCTTTGCCGCTGTCCTCCAGAAAGTTGGTGTGGATAACGATTTATGATCTCAGCCTCATTTCCTTCGAACCCCATGCGTGCAAGCAGAGAAATAACGGCAGCGCTGGCGTTTTTATCGAGTGAGGTTAGAGCCTTCGAAATCTGTCTGCCAATCTTCATGGAAGGGTCTAGAGTCAAGCCAGGGTTCTGAGGGACTAGAGACAGAACAGAACGTCTCATCTTATCGAGTTCTAGCTTTGGCAACTCCAAGATCGAAATACCTTCTACCAATACTTTGCCGGTGAACGCAGCATGTGACGGTAAGTCGCCAAAGATTGCTCGAGCGGTCATGGATTTTCCCGACCCGGATTCACCAACTATGCCCAACCGAGTGCCTCTTTGGATCTCAAAGGAGATGTTGTCCAAGACTTTGGTGTTGTGAATCTCCACAGTGAGGTGTTCAATTGCAAGAAATGCCGACATGACTAGGTGCTCTTACGACGTGTGCTGTAGAAATCGGCGAGTACGTTTAGTGCAAATATGGTTAGGGCAATCATTATGGCGGGTGCAATCATCAGAGTTGGGTCGATGCTTACGTAACTTTGTGCTTCTTCAATCATCGCTCCCCACGAAGGGGTGGGTGGAGGAGTACCTAGGCCAAGATAAGATAGGGCAGCGGTTGCAAGTACGGTCAGGGACGCTCCGAGCATCGCCTGGTTAAAGATGGATGTCAGAAGGTTAGGCAATACGTGCTTGATGGTAATTGTACGTCTGGAGAGCCCAAAGGTACGCGCTAAGGTGATGAATCCCCGACCTAATATTGTCTGGGAACGAACTTTGACGACTCGTACAAAACTTGGAATCAAGGCAATACCCACGGAGATAGCGGCAACGAAAGTACTAGCTCCCAGGACGCTCACAAAAGTGATTGCCAACAACAAAGCAGGGAACCCGTACAAAGCGTCGGTAAAGAGAGAGATAGCGGTGTCGATGAAGCGGTTCTTAGTCCAGCTTGCCACTACTCCCAAGGTGACACCGACTGGCACGGCCACGACGAGTGCTAAAAGACATGACTCTAATTCAGGCACTCCCCCTGCCATCAATCTTGAAAGGGTATCGCGCCCATAGATATCCGTTCCAAGTGGGTGCAGTAGCGATATCTGCCCAAGTGATGGCCCTGCTGAAACTCTAAGTGGTGGATACGGAGTCCAAAAGATTGATAACAATGTGATGGCTACAACTACTAAAAGAATGGTCCCTCCAACTTTGGCTCGTAAGTCCAAAGTTGACTTTGGTTGGACAAATGTCGTCGCTTGGGAGTTGCGCCTCACAGTACATCGTCTCTAAGGTCAGGTTGAATCCTCTTGTATGAAAGATCGACCAGGAGATTTATCGTGCAAACTATAGTAACAGCCAGCATGACGATGTCCTGGACTACGATTACATCGCGGTTCTGCACAGCGTTAAGAAGTAAGGTACCAACTCCCGGCAGCCCAAAGACGTTTTCCACGACCACGGCACCTACGAGAAGCCCCGAGGCTTCCAATCCGACTACGGTTATCAGTGGAGCGGTGATATTTCTTAGTCCATGTCGAAGAAATGCTTGAGTTTCGCTTTGTCCTCGTAGGCGCGCTGCATGTATGTAAGGCGTGTCCATGACATCATCGATTAAATTTTTGGCGTACCTGGATATGATGGCAGCTTCTACTAGGCCTAGTGCGACTGAGGGAAGTATCAAAGACCGGATGGCACCTACTACTGAGGTGCTCCAAAATATGAATCCACTCGCTGGCAGCACTGAGTACTTTATCGCAAAGGTATATATGAGGATGAGTCCCAAGATGAAGCTAGGTGTGGAGATGCCAAGATCCAGGACTAAAGTAACGAAGATGCTTGCTCGTGACTGCCGAAACAGATAAATCAAAAAGGCTAATGGAATCGACAGAATGATCCCGATACCTAGTCCTCCCAGCACTAGTGGAACAGTAATTTGCAGTGCTTGCGCAATCTCGGTACCGATTCGACCCCCCGAAACGTAAGAGCGCCCAAGTCTCATTGTGAGGAGTTGACTTAGCCATCTAAGGTACTGGTCGTAAAGCGGGGCACCGAGTCCTAACTTTGCGTTTAGTGTCGCTACCTTTTGAGGAGTTGCCTGCGTTCCGAGAATCACTTGAGCTGGCGAGCCTGGCAGTATATTTATTACTGCGAAGTCTGCTATTGAGGCTACAAACAAGGTGATAAGTAGTCGAAAAAATATACGACCGTTGAAACGACCGAGATAAGGGCTCGAGAACTTTTCGTAGCGCTGTTTCCAAGGTGCCGTTGTCATTCTTTTTGGCGAGTCACTCCTACGCTCCTTTATCAAGTATTAACGGGTTTCCATTAGAAACCCATATTTTGTGCTTGCTTAGAGATACGTCCTCCAACACCTATATAGGATAGGTTGAATGACTCGGAGTAACCGGAGGTAGGAACACCAGTTATTGTGCTGGAGGTAACTGTAATTTGGGGAAGGATATACAACCAGTCATTTACCGCGGCGCCGGTGATCTTTTCTAGAACGGCCCTGTATCCTTTTATCCACTGAGACCGTGTCGGTGCAGAGTTTGACTCAGATAACATCTTGGCTACCTGTGGCGTGCCGTTGTAGTGCCAGTAATAGCCCGGGGTGCCGTAGTTGCCGATGTCTCGCGCCTCAGCATGATCGATAATCGTGGCTTGAAAGTTGCCACCTTCAAA
>JAJYHJ010000063.1 GCA_021784785.1 Actinomycetes bacterium
ATTTTCCCGATTTGGAGTTCGGGATGGACAGCTCGGACGGCAGTAGATCCCGGTAGTGATAACGCCCACGAAGAACCAGCCATCGAATCTAGTGTCTTTGCTTTGAGCGGCTTGGTAACAGCGTTCCGGGTCATCTAGCATTGCTTTATTATGACGCATGCCTACACGCATTCCTAGCGGAAATCAGACGTCTCTGTTGAAATTAAGTGCCGTTGCTTCAAAACCTCATGTGTAGTTCTACGCGATAGAGTGAATCCATCTTGGATCTGTCTAATCCGCTTCCTTCAGCCCAGTGGGAGTTGAATTACAGAGTTTCCATAAGAAAAGATGGCTCTAACGTTTTATCCGCTAAACATAGTAAATAGCTAGATTTCAGGATTTATATAGTTAGACAAGACGTAAGGTCGGACCAATGTCCATAGTTGCTTTTCTCAGATGTTGTTGGACTATAGCTAGCGACCAAGTAATTATGCACGCTTACAGTCGCTTGAGTTGTACGGGTAGGGTTACCAGTTATGCAAGGTGATGGCCGGACCAAAGTCACATAGTGTTGAGGTAAATAGCGCCTCTATCTAGATCAGCCGACTGGGCTCAGTTCGATTCTGAAGGATTTTACGCTAAGGTATACGTTGGTGGCTCTTTTACCCGGGGCGACCTTCAAATTTAGAACCTCAATCAAACACATGCGATGATGAGGCCACATCATTCGTTCAGCTCAAAGGACTCATCTGGCACCTTTCGCTCGGACAATGGACCCTTCCCTCGCCTAGGGTCTCCAAGTCGAACTAGATCGAGCAAACCTTTTCTCTGCCATCGTCCTGATCTGGTAGGGTAGATCGTAAGTGAGCTACGAGGTCGTCGGGGAACCCATCGCTTCAGCTATAGACACAGAGGTTGAAGGTACAAACGGCGCGAAAGCGGAGTGCTTAACTGATAAGCATCATGATCACCGGTTCATAGCTGTTAGCGGCTGGTGCATAGAACCATCGTTTCGATGGCGCGTGGAACAACTACGTTGGTATGCAAACTAGTACGAAAATCAGCCACTCTTCGAAGTGGACTACTCAATGTTATTTCGTAGTTGCCATTAATGCTCTTAGCTGAATTTGTCTGCTCTTTTGATGCGATAGTATTACAGCTTGGACATAAACTTTGGAGGAACAGTTGCTAGCGTCATCTCTCACAGCACTTAGATTGACCCTGCATATTTTGGCAGCTACGATCTGGGTTGGAGGACAGTTGACGCTGGCAGGACTGGTTCCAACTTTGAAAGATGCTGGTGAAGGGGTCGTCACAGCTGCTGCCAAGGCTTTTAGCCGCTTAGCCTGGCCGGCATATGTAGTACTGATCGCAACAGGACTTTGGAACTACGCAAGCTTTAATATGAATGAAGTAAGTACAGCCTGGAAGATCGTATTGGCAGTCAAAATCACCGTGGCGTTATTTGCAGGTCTTGCGACGTTCTTACATCAAAAGGCGAGAAGCAGGGGACAGATCGCGTTTTGGGGATCAGTATCTGGACTTAGCGCCGTTGCGGCCCTTACTCTTGGTGTTTTTTTGGCGGGATAAACTAACGTCAGTAATTTATGATCGTCTTTAGCGTAGCGAGATAAAATTCACGCTAAAGTAATATTTTCAAACACCATACCGGGCCATCGTCGTCCCGACCCTAAGTCACCCATACAACGGATAGCTACGGTAAAGGAAGAGACATTGACACATGGAATTGGTCTTTACTCCCCTGAGTTCGAACACGACGCTTGTGGTGTCGCTTTCATCGTCAATATTAAAGGTGAAAAGTCTCACAAGATAATAAAGGACGGCCTCGGAGCACTCACGAACATGGAACACCGAGGAGCGTCTGGAAGTGAGCCCGACTCAGGAGATGGAGCCGGAATCTTAATTCAGATGCCAGACGAATTTTTTCGCTCGCAAGTCTCTTTTCAACTTCCTCCCCTTGGCAGCTACCTATCAGGAATAGCGTTTTGCACAGCAGATCCGACAGCAAGTTTGGAGCATCTTGATGAGATCTGTCGGCGAGAGTCCGTGGAGCTATTGGGTCTAAGAGAGCTACCTAGAGACAACTCCTCTCTTGGGACCACGGCACTTCGCAACGAACCTTACATGGTTCAAGTCTTTATTGCATCACGCAAGGGGTTTTCAGGAATCGAGTTGGAGCGACTCGGCTTTCTCATTCGTAAGCAGGCGGAACATGAAGTAAAAGGCCTCTACTTTCCGTCGCTATCGACACGAACATTCACATACAAAGGCATGTTGACTGCTCCTCAGGTAGAGAAGTATTTTTTAGACCTAAGTAATCCTATGTTGAAGAGTGCAATTACCTTAGTTCACTCAAGGTTCTCGACTAATACCTTTCCCGCATGGTCTCTTGCACAACCGTTCCGACTAAGTGCTCACAACGGCGAGATAAATACTGTGAAAGGCAATCGCAACTGGATGCTTGCACGCCAGTCTTTGCTCGAGAGTGCGCTGATTCCTGGCGACATCAGTCGAATATTTCCCATAATTACGCCTGGAGGTTCTGACTCTGCTTCATTCGATGAGGTGCTGGAACTCCTTCATCTTTCGGGTCGTTCACTGCCCCATGCGGTTATGATGATGATCCCTGAAGCCTGGGAGAATCACAGAGAAATGGATCAGGGGAAGAAAGCGTTCTACCGCTTTCACGCATCTCTTATGGAACCTTGGGATGGACCGGCCTCAATCGCGTTCACGGATGGGACAGTGATCGGTGCAGTCTTAGATCGCAACGGACTAAGACCGTCGCGCTTTTGGGTGACGGCGGATGACGAGGTTATCATGGCTTCTGAGGTTGGTGTAGTAGAGGTTGACCCTGCCAAGGTGATTAGGAAAGGGCGACTTCAACCTGGCAAGATGTTCTTGGTTGATACAGCGAAAGGGGAGATTGTTGCTGACGAAGAGATAAAGCGATCTTTAGCAACAGAAGTTCCGTACCAACAATGGTTAGATGACAACCTTTTGAGCATAGAAACCTTGCCTCCAAGATCAATGCTCACGCCACAACACTCTTCTATCGTGCAACATCAAAGGATATTTGGATACAGTGAGGAGGATCTACGAGTTCTACTAACTCCAATGGCGACTACTGGGCAAGAACCTGTTGGGTCAATGGGATCAGATACGCCGCTAGCTGTGCTTTCTGAGAGACCTCGTCTTTTATTCGATTACTTTACACAGCTTTTTGCTCAGGTTACTAATCCGCCTTTAGATGCCATTAGAGAAGAACTAGTGACTTCAACTAGTGCTACGATTGGACCTGAAAGGAATCTGTTACACCCAGAGCCACTATCCGCTCGTCAGATAGAGATCTCGTATCCGATCATCTCCAACGACGACCTTGCAAAGTTGATGTATATCAATGAAAGTGGCGAAACCCCGGGGTTCGAAGCTTTCGTCATTGACTGTTTGTACCGCGTAGATGGAGGTGGAGAAGCGCTAGAAGTAGCTCTTGAGAGCGTGATCTCATCGGTCATTAATGCCATTCATGACGGTAAAAACATTATCGTCCTATCCGACAGGCACTCAAACGCTGATCTAGCGCCGATCCCGTCTCTCCTATTCGTCTCGGCCGTGCACCAAAGGTTGGTCCAAGAACAGTTGCGTACAAAGATCGCATTGGTGGCAGAGGTGGGTGATGCTAGAGAAGTACACCACATGGCACTTTTACTCGCCTATGGAGCTGGTGCAATTAACCCTTACCTCGCCTTCGAAAGTGTTGTTGACCTAATTAGAGAGGGCAGGATCGCTGGCATTACGCCACAAAAGGCAGTCACGAACTACATAAAAGCTTGTGGTAAGGGTGTAGTGAAGATAATGTCGAAGATGGGTATCTCAACCATCGCCTCTTATCGTGGCTCTCAAGTGTACGAAGCTATAGGACTAAGCAAGGAGCTCGTGGGCCGATACTTCACCGGAACCTCATCTAAAGTCAGTGGGATCTCACTAACTGAAATAGCCGCCGAAGTTGCAAAACGTCACCACCTTGCTCATCTCGAACGGCCCAACGAGTTCGCATACAGAGATTTGGAAGTTGGCGGCGAGTACCAGTGGCGCAGGGAAGGAGAGTATCATCTTTTCAATCCAGAGTCGGTGTTTAAACTACAACACTCCACGCGATCAAAGAGATACGATATATTTCGTGACTATACGCGACTTATTGATGATCAATCAAGGCGACTCGCAACACTAAGGGGCTTGTTTACTCTAAAGATCGGTACTCGACCTTCGGTTCCCTTAGAAGAGGTGGAGCCAGCTAGTGAGATCATAAAACGGTTCTCCACTGGTGCTATGTCCTATGGTTCTATCTCCAAAGAAGCCCACGAGACCTTGGCGATAGCGATGAACCGTATAGGGGGTAAGTCCAATACCGGCGAGGGTGGAGAGGATCCAGATCGCTTTGTTCCAGACGCAAATGGAGACCTTCGACGCTCAGCAATCAAGCAAGTGGCTTCAGGGAGATTTGGTGTTACCTCCGAGTATCTCGTGAATGCGGACGATATACAGATAAAGATGGCGCAAGGTGCAAAGCCTGGCGAAGGCGGGCAGCTGCCTGGAGAAAAAGTTTACCCATGGATAGCTAAAACTAGATACTCCACACCAGGAGTCGGGCTAATTTCTCCACCACCGCACCACGATATCTACTCAATTGAGGATCTCGCTCAACTCATATACGACCTCAAGGCCGCTAATCCAAAGGCACGGGTTCACGTCAAGCTCGTTTCAGAGGTTGGCGTTGGCACGGTAGCAGCGGGAGTGGCTAAGGCGCATGCAGACGTAATCCTCATCTCAGGTTCTGATGGAGGAACAGGTGCAAGTCCGCTGAACTCCTTGAAGCATGCAGGTGCTCCTTGGGAACTCGGACTAGCCGAAGTTCAACAGACTCTTCTCCTCAATGGACTTAGAGATCGCGTGGTAATCCAGACGGACGGACAGCTAAAGACCGGTAGAGACGTCATGGTAGCGGCGTTATTGGGTGCAGAAGAGTTCGGGTTTGCTACAGCGCCGCTTGTAGTTTCCGGCTGCATAATGATGAGAGTATGTCACCTAGACACTTGTCCAGTTGGGATAGCAACGCAGAACCCAGAGTTACGGAAACGCTTCAGCGGAAAGCCGGAGTTTGTCGAGACCTTCTTTGAGTTTCTAGCCGAGGAGGTACGACAATACCTGGCCGAGCTCGGTTTTAGGTCAATAAAAGAGGCTGTAGGGCATAGCGAAATGTTGGACATTACTCCAGCTAATTCTAACTTCAAGGCACAGAGTCTGGATCTCTCACCCATTCTTGCTGATATACAACCATGGTCTGGTCAAGACCGAAGTTTTACCAGATCGCAACCGAACGATCTAGATGGATGCTTAGATTACGCGATACTGGAGGAGTGTCGAGCGTCGGTATTAGCCGGCACTCCATATGAAGGTAGATTCACAGTCAGAAATACCGATCGGACAGTTGGTACGACGATAGGATACGAACTTACAAAAGCTCATGGTGGCAAAGGGCTTACCGACGATACGATAAGACTGTATCTGCAAGGGTCTGCGGGCCAGTCGTTAGGAGCGTTTCTTCCAAGAGGAATTACTATAGGTCTTGAAGGGGATGCTAATGACTACGTCGGCAAAGGGCTTTCTGGTGGACGAATCGTACTATATCCTGATAAAACGGCGCCCTTTAAACCTGAAGAAAACATAATTGCAGGGAACGTCTTACTGTACGGCGCAACAAGCGGTGAGCTGTACGTGAGTGGGATAGTAGGCGAACGTTTCGCTGTCCGTAATTCAGGGGCGATAGCGGTTGTCGAAGGGGTAGGAGACCATGGATGTGAATATATGACTGGAGGTCGTGTTATTGTTCTGGGACCTACCGGGAGAAACTTTGGCGCTGGAATGTCAGGTGGCGAAGCCTACTTATACGATCCAAACAGATTAGCTGAGACAAACGTCAATCGTGAGATGGTTGACCTAGATCCTCTATCTGAAGAAGACATAGCTTTTTTGAAAGATACGATCTCTACCCATAAAGCCCTTACTGGTTCAAAAGTAGCTAGCCAAATACTGTTTGCGTTTGACAAAGAGCTTGGTAACTTTATAAAGGTGTTTCCTCGCGACTATAAAGACGCGCTTATACAAAAAGGACATGACGTAGAGTTAGTTGCACGGGGAAATGGAGCGAGATAAGTGGCTGACTCAAGAGGATTTCTAAAGTATCGGCGCAGCGGCGCACAAAGAAGACCGGTCGAACTTAGACTACTTGACTGGAAGGAGGTATACAATCCCGTATCATCGGACCTTCTAAGTGAGCAGGCTGCTCGATGTATGGATTGTGGAATTCCTTTTTGCCATCATGGATGCCCACTCGGAAACCTTATCCCCGAATGGAACAACCTTGTTTATAAGGATGAGTTTGCAGGTGCTATTGCAAGGCTCCATGCTACTAACAACTTCCCAGAGTTTACTGGAAGACTATGTCCAGCGCCGTGTGAGGCCGCTTGCGTGCTAGGAATAAACGATGATCCTGTTTCTATAGAGCTGATAGAAAAGTCTATAGTGGAATATGCATTCGAACATGGTATGGTGCAGCCGTTAGACAATCTAGTCCAAACTGGGAAAACGGTCGCTGTTGTCGGATCTGGTCCATCGGGACTAGCTGCAGCTCAGCAACTTAGAAGAGCGGGACACCTCGTAGATGTTTATGAAAGAGCGGATAAACCAGGAGGGCTACTTAGGTACGGTATCCCAGAGTTTAAGATGGAGAAGTGGGTTCTGGATAGACGACTAAGCCAACTTAGGGCCGAGGGCATTACCTTTATCTGTAATGTAGAGGTCGGAAGCGATATCTTCCTTAGTGAGCTCAAATCAAAGTACAATGCTGTCGTGCTCTGCGTTGGAGCGACAGTACCTAGAGAGATTGAAGTAGAGGGAAGAGAGCTAGAAGGAATATACCAGGCGATGGAGTTCTTGCCAGTCGCAAATAAGGTTGCTAGTAGAGAACTTTCATATCATCCAATGAGCGCTAGGGATAAAAACGTGGTGATCATAGGCGGTGGTGACACAGGTGCGGACTGTCTCGGAACCGTACTTCGACAAGGTGCGAGGTCCGTTACGCAACTTGAGATCATGCCAGAACCTCCAATGACCAGGCAGCCGTCAACACCTTGGCCGACCTGGCCCACTATATTTCGAATCTCCTCCGCCCACGAAGAGGGCGGAGAGCGAATGTTTTCAATGAGTACGAAGAAGTTTGTAGGTAGTGATGGGAAAGTGCAAGGTCTACTTTTGGTTGAGGTTGAGCAAAAGATAACCGAGACTGGAATGCGCTTCGTAGAGATTGAAGGCAGCGATAAAGTACTGAACGCAGAGCTAGTTCTCATTGCGACTGGATTCTTAGGGCCCGAGCGAACCGTTATTAATGGTTCGCAAGTGGAGACAGATCTACGTTCAAATATACAAACCGACGTTCATTGGACGGCGGAAGAGAGCGTATTTGCAGCTGGAGACTGTAGGAGGGGTCAATCACTCATCGTTTGGGCTATCGCCGAAGGTCGCTCTGTCGCTCAAGCCGTTGACAGGTATCTTATGGGGGAAAGCGATCTTCCAACGCCTATCGACACAAAAACTCGAGCGTTAGCTCTGTAGAGATAAATATCGGCTAACCTTATTGCTTTGTGAAGTTCATATCTACGAGTAAGCCACCCTTTGAGCTAACCTACGACGATGTTTTTTTGGTACCTTCAAGGTCTAATGTTTCATCACGTTATGATGTAGATCTCGCTACTTCAGACCGTTCAGGAACAACGATACCGTTAGTTATTGCTAATATGACAGCGGTTGCTGGACGAAGAATGGCTGAGGTAGTTGCAAGGCGTGGCGGAATTGTCGTCATTCCTCAAGACATCCCTATTGACGTAGTCAGTAATGTCATACAGTGGGTTAAGAAAAGACACCTAATACATGATACGCCATTGACGCTTTCTCCAACTTCGACCGTAGGCGAGGGGCTATCACTCATCAACAAAAGGACACATGGAGGGGTGGTTGTCGTTGATGGAGGTAAGCCCATTGGTATTGTGACAGAAAGCGACTGCGAAGGGGTTGACCGATTCACGCAGTTAAAAGATGTGATGTCAACTGATCTTCTCATGTTCAAAGAAGACATAGATCCAAAAGAAGCGTTTGAGCGACTCAGAGAAGATCGTCATAGACTAGCACCAGTTGTAGATTCTAACAGCAGACTCATCGGAGTTCTGACCCGTAAAGGAGCTCTTCGAGCCACTTTATACACACCCAACGTTGACAAAAAGGGACGATTGAGGATAGCATCGGCGATCGGTATCAACGGTGATGTGGTCAGATCTGCGATGGAACTGAGCGAACTGGAGGTAGACACTATTGTGATCGACACCGCGCACGGTCATCAAGAGAGGATG
>JAJYHJ010000179.1 GCA_021784785.1 Actinomycetes bacterium
TGCGTTTATTAGTACGTAGCCGACTCCTAGGACTAGTGTTACGCCTGCAATGGCTGGGAAGTCTGATACTGGAATACTTTGTGCGGTGTAGTATCCGATTCCGGGCCATGCGAAGATATCTTCGACTACTGCTACGCCGGCGAACATGAGCCCAACTTGTAGTCCGGTCATTGTGAGTGCAGGACCGATTGAGTTTCGGATTGCATGAAAGAAGAAGACCTTCTTCTCTGAGATACCCTTTGCACGAGCGGTACGAACATAGTCGCTTCGAAGAGTATTTTCTAGTGACGATTTAAATACACGGCCGATAGAAACAGCAGGTACTAGTGCGATGGAAAGCGCTGGTAAGGCGACATGTACAATCGCATCCCAAGCTGCTGGAAAGTTGGCGGCCAAGAGATCGTCAAAGATCACAAAGCCACTTTGATAAGGATTTGAAGGGGATGCCTCTCCTGTCGCAGGAAGGATATGAAGGTGACTATATAGGACGATTAAGCCAGCGAAGGACAGTAAGTATCCAGGCGTCGAAGCTCCGATGAGAAGGACTCCCTGCAAGATTTTAGAGATGAAACCCCTTCTAACCGCTAATAGCCCAAAACTTGCTCCAAGAACCAGTGCCAAGATGAGAGCTGCGAGCGCGAGTTCGATAGTAGCTGGAAGGTACTGTGCCAAATCAGTTGTTACGGGCCGTCTCGTGCGGTAGGAGACTCCTAAATTGAGGTGGACCAGGTTTACGAGATAGTTGAGGAACTGAGTGATAAGTGGCTTGTTGAGACCGAGTTTGATCGTCTCTTGACGAATTGCAGCCTCCGAAGCGTTCGGACCTAGCATCGCGTGTACAGGGTTGGTGTGAGAGATGTGCTGCAAGAAGAAGAGTATGGCTGTTAGGGATAAGACGACGCCTAGGGAGGCTAGAAGTCTTTTGAGAATGAAAAGTATCATAGCTATCGATCCTTCATTAAGCTTCTGAGGCCGTCACCGGCGAGATTTCCAACAAGTGCGAGGATGAGAATTCCCATTCCTGGCATTACTGCAGTCCAATAGTCCTGCAGGAGGTATGTGAGATTACGAGCCGACATCGCTCCTAACTCTGGAGAAGGTGCCGGTGCCCCTAGCCCTAAGAACGATAACCCAGCTAGAGTAAGTACCAGGTTTCCGATGTCTAGACTTGCGGTAACAACTAGCGCTGGTAATGTCCCTGGAAGAAGGTGTCTGAAGGTTCGTTTTACGACCTTTACGCCTGAGAGTCTTGCGGCTTCTAGATGGGGACGAGCGGCGAGAGCTCGAATCTCCCCTCTGACGACACGAGCGTAAAATGGCCACCATACAATACCTACTCCAATGAGGGTGTGGACGAGACTTGGACCTAGAGCTGCGACGACCGCTATAGCGAGGACGGGACCGGGTAGCGATAGGAATATATCTGTAAATCGCATCAGTGCAGTATCTATCCAGCCGCCTGCGACAGCTGCGACCGACCCGATTGTGACGCCGATAATAAGGCCAGAAGCGATTACTGCTAGTGCAGAGAACCAGCTAGTTCTCATTCCGTAAAGGACGCGCGAGAGTTCATCTCGACCGACCGAGTCAGAGCCCAAAATGAATCCACTATGCCCTGGGGGCTCAAACGCTGGTCCAGCTGGTACGAGCGGATTATGAGGGGCTAGAACGGGAGCGAGTAGA
The DNA here is from genome assembly GCA_021784785.1 of Actinomycetes bacterium. Taxonomy (GTDB): domain Bacteria; phylum Actinomycetota; class Acidimicrobiia; order Acidimicrobiales; family Acidimicrobiaceae; genus Ferrithrix. Next base: position 1,684 of record JAJYHJ010000179.1, read on the forward strand.
ACCAGTAGTGTTACTAAAAACGGTAAGGAGGCGAGTAGAAGATTGAGTCGTGAGTTGTTGGCCACAAGTGACTTCAACTTCACCGAGGTACCTCCACGCATTCGTGAAATGTCTCCTGTGCTGAATACACCGACTAGCGCCATCTACTTGCCCTCCAAAGCTATGCCGCATCTGACAAAGTGACCCTTGGATGCCTTAGAGACATAGAGCAGCTGCTCTTGTTCTGTGCACTTATTTACCGCTTCTGAACAGCGGGGATGAAAACTACACCCGGATGGTACCGCAAGCGGTGACGCCGGCTCTCCCTTTAGCGTCAGTCTCTCTCTAGATCCGCCAGGTACGGCAGAGATGAGAGATTTGGTGTAAGGATGCATAGGGCTCTCTAAGATTTGTCTAGTTGAACCGCGCTCTACGACTTGACCCAGGTACATGACTGCTACCTCTTCGGCGATTATCTTTGCCACAGCGAGATCATGTGTTACGAATAGCAGGGTCATGTGGAGTTTTTGTCGGAGTTCCGCGATGAGGTTGAGGACGATCGCAGCAAGGCTAACGTCGAGGGCGCTCGTTGGTTCATCGCATAGGAGGACTTTGGGAGGTACGACGATCGCTCTTGCGAGCGCGGCTCGTTGCCGCTGCCCTCCAGAGAGCTGAAAAGCCTTGGCTGCCAGCATCTGGCTATGGAGTCCGACGCTCTCACAGGCTAGGCCCGTTCGAGTCTGACGTTCGCTTTTTGATCTAATACCAGCTGCAAATAGACGTTCATCGAGCAACTCCTGAACTGTCATCCATGGGGTCAAGGAGGCTCCAGCGTCCTGGAAGACCATCTGGATCTCGCCAGAGGGAGGTACGGTGATCGATCCTGAAGACGGTGTGTTAAGACCAACCAACGATCGCAACAAGGTGGACTTTCCTGATCCGGACTCTCCGACTATTGCCAGAGCAGAGCCCGCTTTTACTTCAAGGGTTACTCCTCGGAGTGCCTTCAGAGAATCCTTCTTTCTTGATGAACCGACTTTGAAAGAGACTACGAGATCACCTACGAGTACCTCTCCTCCACTTGGAGTGGAAGCGTGGGTATCGTAAGTGGAGGCCTCTTTCGTCGGTGATGTGGTATCGACGTAAGCGTCGTCTACTTTGACCTCTTCTGCAACTGAAGACTGAGTGCCTGGGTAACTTTGTGTTTCAAGCCAACACGAGAGTAGGTGATCTTTACTGTAGGTCCTCAGTTCAGGAGCGGACTCACGACATAAAGTGGTGCTCTGGCTGCACCTAGGAGAGAAGCCACAGCCAAGTGGTAGGGTTCGAGCATCGTATCCCTCTCCGATCATCGTGGATATCCGACCCGTGGTTGTGCCTTCCAAGGTTAGCCTGGAACGAAGGAGTCCTTGTGTATAGGGGTGCTTTGGATCTTTTAGTATGGTTTTCGTTGAACCCGTCTCGACGATCTGGCCGCCGTACATAACCACTACCCGATCGGCCACCATGCTGGCGACTCCCAGATCGTGAGTTATCAGTAAAAAAGAGGTCCCGTACTGTTCACGCACCGAGAGGATGAGGTTAAGTATCTGTGCCTGGACGGTAACGTCCAAGGCGGTGGTCGGTTCATCTGCAACGATGAGCTTAGGTGATCCAGCGAGTGCCATTGCAATCATTACTCGCTGGCGGAGACCCCCAGAGAGTTCAAATGGAAATGCACCAAAGCGTTTTTCTGGCTCTGGAACACCCACTGAGCGAAGGAGTTCTATCGACTCTTTTGTTGAAGTAGTGACCTCATTGAGCTGCTTCCCAACTCGCATGGTGGGGTTCAATGAAGTCATTGGATCTTGGAACACTGCGCCAAGGTGATGACGTCGAAGCGTCTGTAGCTGAGATTCAGTTGCTGAGAGTACGTCGATGTCTGCGACTGAAACTTTCCCAGAGATCTCTGGCTTTGAGTTATGGGTCACAAGCCCTAACAACGAGAGTCCCAAGACGGATTTTCCTGATCCAGACTCGCCGACCAGAGCTACTATCTCAGAGGGTTGTATAGAGAGATCGACTCCTCTCAATGCAAAGATATTCTCGTTGGCACGCTTGAAAGTGACCTTTAGACCAGTGACCTCGGCGACGGATCCTGAGCGCGAAGACTCGGTAGTGATGGAGTGGGTATTTTGTTGTGCACTATCTTGGCTAGTGGGACGACTTGGATTGCCGTTTAATCCTTCAACTCTCATCGCCAACATCTGTGAATTTAGAAAGCGTGATCTCAAATTTCCTCACAATCGTCCGTCGTTTCTAACCGTGTCACAAAGACGGAAGCTACAGTTGAGCACTCACTTAGAGGAACTCTGGGAGTTCATCTACTAAAACTCGTGCCAAATAAAAAAAACCGGGCAGATCAAACGATCTCCCGGGCTTTTATCCCTCCGTGTAACCACCTAGTACTTCTAGATGATTTGCACCTCTCGGACCTGACTGCTTCTTTGCACGGAACCCTAGGTACTGTGCTATAAGTTATGGGTGAGATGTTGCAGGACTGTTTCCAGAGTTTTACGGTCGTGTGTAAAACGCGATCGATTGTCTCCGTCTTGTGTCCGAAGAGGTACAGGTGATGACTGTCAACCCGTGACGGCCCCATTGACTTCGCTGACGATCGAAGTGATTTCTGTTTTATTAGGTCTTTGCGACAAATTGAGGACCATCGTATGAGATCCAGCTTCCTCTCGTACTAATGATTTGGTAAAGGGTGACTATTCAAAATTAATGTCTTGTGAGAGTTGGTGACCTTTCTTTAATTGTGAAAGTGGTAGACGACGAGACGCATCACAAGAATCTTGTGATAAAGGGAGATTCTCGAGTCTATCTCTGGTAGGTTGTTCTATGAAACACGGGAGCTGAAAGGCTGAGAGGGCAGTAGGTGCCGACCGTATTACCTGATTCGGATAATGCCGACGGAGGGAGTATCTATATGAGTGTCGACTCTTCAAATTCTTACGCGTACCTTTGCGGAGAGGATCTTGATGTTGAAGTCCGAGTGAGAAGGGTCTCGCTGAGTAATCAAAGTGGCGATCTTTCTGGTGAGTATATCGATCTTTATGACACCGCTGGGGGCATAGCAGAGGGGGATCATGGTGTAAGACAGCTACGTCAGCACTGGATTTGGGATCGAGATGACGTAGCTGAGATAACAGCAGAGGCTACGGGGTCTAGGTCTAAAGGAGCTGCCCAACCTATCGTACGATGTGTCGCTAAAGATGGTGCTTTCCCAACTCAACTGTTTTACGCACGATCTGGAGTAGTGACTAAGGAGATGCAATACATCGCTTTAAGGGAAGGAGTTTCAGCTGAGGTAGTACGAGATGAAGTCGCTGCTGGGCGAGCTGTGATTCCTTCGAACATTAATCATCCAGAGGTGGAACCGATGATCATTGGTTCCAGATTCTTAGTGAAGGTGAACGCTAACATAGGGAACTCCTCTGTAAAGGCTGATGTAAGCTCTGAGATTGCCAAGATGCAGACGGCCGTACGTTTTGGAGCGGATACCGTGATGGATCTCTCGACTGGCCAAGATATAAAAGGAACAAGAGAGGCGATCATTCGTAACTCCCCCGTGCCTGTTGGCACAGTTCCGATCTATGAGACCTTGCAAAGGGTCGGCGGATCTGCTCAAGATCTGTCATGGGCGGCGTTCAAAGAGGTGATGATTGATCAAGCGCTCTCCGGTGTCGACTATATGACGATCCACGCGGGTCTCCTTTTAGCTTACGTTCCTCTTACCGCGGCCAGAGTTACCGGCATAGTCAGCCGAGGGGGATCGATCATGGCGACCTGGAGTCTGGCGCACCATCGTGAGAACTTCCTTTACGAGAACTTCGAAGAACTATGTGATATTGCACGAAGATACGATGTGACACTTTCGCTAGGCGATGGACTACGCCCGGGATCTATCGCGGACGCGAACGACGAGGCTCAGTTGAGTGAGTTGCGTACGTTGGGTGAGTTGGTAAAGGTGGCACGAGATCGCTATGTGCAGGTCATGGTCGAGGGTCCTGGCCACGTCCCAATCAATAAGATTGAAGAGAATGTGCAATTGGAACGACTGTGGTGTGATGACGCTCCTTTTTATACCTTAGGTCCAATTACAACAGACTTTGCACCAGGTTACGATCACATCACCTCAGCTATAGGCGCGGCATTAATTGCTACGCATGGTACGGCGATGTTGTGCTATGTAACACCCAAGGAACACCTGGGACTGCCCAATGCTCAAGACGTAAAGGCAGGAATGATCGCATACAAAATTGCAGCTCATGCAGCGGACGTAGCCAAAGGGCATCCTAAAGCATTGGAATGGGATCTCGAGCTGTCTAAAGCACGATTTGAGTTTCGCTGGGAGGATCAGTTTAACTTAGCTCTGGACCCCGAGGTGGCACGAAGATACCATGACGAGACACTGCCTGCTCCTGCAGCGAAGACAGCTCATTTTTGTTCTATGTGCGGGCCTAAGTTCTGTTCGATGTCGTTGTCGCAAAAACTTCGAAATGACCAAGAGTTCAAAGAGGGAATGAACGAGAAATCTAAAGAGTTTCAGCGCCTTGGAGGGTCGATATATGTTAGAGAACGGTGATCCTCTGACTGCCTAGCATAGGCCCAGTGGGTCTGTCAAATCTAACCAAAGTGTCGCCGATGATTCCAACTGCGACGCATTATGTGCCCACCAGTCAGTGTTTAGCCAAGGTACAAGTCGCCCTACAGCAGGTACCTTTTGACATCAGATAGGTCGAGACCTTTTAGACATTAAAGAGCGTTATGTCTCAACGGCGCATGAACTTTGGTTCATCTTTTTGCGAATGACTATGAGTGAGATTGCCAGTGGTAAAGCTGCAATTACTTTAAGTTCGGTGCCGAACAAAGGAAGCGTACTGGCAAATAGTCCTATTCCGAGCGTCCCTGCCAAAGGAATAGTGCAAGTCGGACAACCAAAGGTGGCAAACGCCAGTACTATAGTGCCTGCTGCACCGGCGACTCCGGTGCTTGCACCGCGCCTACGAGCTAGAAGCAGCCTGAACGTCCATAGCACTGCGATCGAACTCATAAAGCCAAGAGCCGCGTCCAACGCGACATTGGCCCAGAACCACAGTGCTCCAAAGTGGGCAATGTCGTAAGAGATAGAACCAAGCCTGGTTGCAGCAAGTGTTGTCGGCTTCTGCTGTCGCATGCTCATCACATAATATGCAATAAAAAAGGCCACCGTCAATATGGTGACTGAAGTAGCTGATGCTCTCGTCATCTGTCGTTTGAGAACAGCTACAGTGCTAGTCGTCGACGTTGTCATAGATGTAGCTATCCTTTCGCTTCTGTCGCAGTGCGTTCCAGCTCCTGGGTGTTCCGGTTGCAATAGTTTACCCATATACCCACCTAAGTGAGTCAGGGTAGATAAAATGATCGCTACTTCGGAGACCTTCTTTAACTCTTTTGCATCATGGATTGCAAAAAGGGCACTTACTAGGGTCAGCCGTTTCTTGCCCAATAATTGGTTCAATTAATTCAAAGTCACAAAGGGCGCAGCTTTGAATCTTGGCGCGCGGTAGTTGAACTTCGGTGCCGCACCAACCGCATGGAACTCCAAAAAGCCTACCTGTGTCACCCCAGCCGGGCGCTTTGCAACGCGGACACCTTGTTTTTAATCGAACTGCCAGACGTTCGGCTGCACCGGCGATCACCTTTTGACGAGAGGGACAGGTATGGGCACGAAGATCGGTTTGCACAAGAGCTAAACCATCGCTTGAGGCTGTGGCGCACCCTCTTATAGCGGTTTCAAGGACTTCTAGTTCTGAGATTCCCTTCCAGATTGGACGAATACTTCCGACGTTTGGGCGAACTGTAAGCATATGTTGTGGGAAATCGGCCTCCTTTAGGAAGGAGCCCAAAGTGTCTCCTGGACGGATAGACGCGCTAGCTTTGACGATCTCGAAGCTAGTATTGGACTCCCATACAACTAGCCCGGACGAATCGTCAACTAGAACTACGATCTCCTCGTCTGAGACGATTAGGGGAAGTGCCCGATCGGGTCCGATGCTACCCTCTGACGCTAGACCAAGGCTTTTACCCGATGAGCGTATTCCGAGTCGAGCCTTAGCGATCGCTGTCTGTAGTGGTGATTCTCTGCGCTCGATATCGCCGGTGAATGTGCCGAACATATCCGTGTTGACTGAGACGTCTGTTACCTTCATGCCGATGGCGTTTTCCAGTACTGGACCAATTAAGGGGAGCTTACCGTGCATAGTTGCCAACACTGCGCTCCTACCAGCATACGGATGATCGGAATACTCCCATTTTGAGTTCGTACCGCCCACCTATAACAACTCCTTGTCTGTGACATATATCCTGAAACGTGCTAGACGTAGTCTAATTCATGTAAGATACTTCATGTAGTATAGTTCGTACTAACTAGAGAGACAAAACAAGAGAACCTCTCACACTTGCCTCCGCTTCGGTAGTGGATTCTTGCTGAAGAACGTTGGCACGATGGGTGAAAAGTCCTGTATTGATTCCCGTGACAACTCCCCCGCAACTTCCCCCATTAATTCTGCTCTACTAGCCCTGTTGAGTCTTTCCATTGGTTTGGTTCTACATGGGACGATGACACCGAATGCACCGGGGCCTAGCTGATTTCATGGTGTTTTGAATTCGTATTAGCTTTGTGTTTCGAACACTTGAGGACGTAGGTGGTAGTCATAGCCGTCCTAGGCAGCGGTTTG
>JAJYHJ010000053.1 GCA_021784785.1 Actinomycetes bacterium
GGTGAGAGATACAGAAGTCGTTGAGGACGTGCTAGTCGTTGTAGATGTGGTTGATTGAGTTGTTGAAGTCGTTGGCTGAGACGTGGTTGTAGTTGAAGACGACAAAGAGGCTGTAGTTCCACAAGAGCTAAGAACTACTGCACCTAGTATCAGGACAACCAGTGAGGAACTAAAGTGTTTTGGAAGTCTCATAGACGTCGATGTCTCCTTTGGTTATCTTAGCTTTCGAGTTCAAATCAGTCAACGTTCAAAGTGAAAATAGAGTGAACTCCATTTATCAGTATCTGCTTACCTTGTACAACTACTTCTCCTACACCAGCGTTTGGGTGAAGACCACTTAGTACCTCTCGAGTTAGAACAGATCCGTCTAAGGCGTTTATTTTATAGAGTATAACTTGTTGGGTAGATAGCGCCCCAGTTGTTGACGCTAAAGCATAGATGTTTGTTCCACTGGTAGATAGTGCATACACAGGAGTGAACCTTCCAGATGAACTAAGGATGTCTCTTACAACCACCGAACCAGTCGCTGGATCGACAGCTAACAGCTGACCAGTCGATTGTTCCACTCCCCATATCAAAGCATCAGCAGTACTAGATGGGGTAAATCCCACAGGTACTTGGTTATTTGAAGTAACAGTGCCAAGGGAGGCGGAAATCTGGATGAGTCTATAGGAGTGGTGGACCCTATCCAATCCACCCTAAGTGCGAGCAGACCGAACAAAATAGAGATGAGAGGAAATGAAATGAAAGGCAAGAATCAACGTAAGAACAGGTCATAGCTAAGCTCGCAAAAGCTGATCAGGTGCGATTACGTGCCTAGAAATTTTACTCAACACCCTTGAGATTCACCTAAACGTACTCCTCTTCGATTTTGCCGAAGGTCACGCCGCATGAAAAGAGTGCGCATCTTTTCAGTAGGTATAGAGAGGGTCGTAATACGAAGCTAAAGGCACAAATTCGCAAAAGAATCCATCTAATTTCACACATGGAGAACGAAGTTACGTGGAAACCTGGCAAACTTACTATGTGCAAAGTGCTTTATCTGACCTATTAATGATTCTTGATCTAAAGCAGATCGAAGAAAATTACTTTCAAGGAGAAAGTCCACAAGAAGATCGTCAACGAGTTTTTGGTGGACAAGTTGCCGGACAAGCGTTAGTCGCAGCTGGAAGAACGGTATCTAAAGGAACTGTACACTCTCTTCACGCGTACTTCTTGCGTCCAGGAGACCCCATGATTCCAATACTGTACCAAGTTGACCGCATTAGAGACGGGTCGTCATTCACTACACGAAGAGTAGTTGCATACCAGCATGGAAAGGCGATCTTCAATCTGTCTGCTTCATTCCACATATCAGAGAAAGGACTATCGCATCAACCATCAATGCCAGAGGTACCAGCGCCTGAAACGCTTCCAACCTTTGAAGAACGAATGGCACCTTGGGCGGCCAAGGCGCCAGCCAAGAGACAGGAGTGGATAAATCGCCCTAAGCCAATCGATCAGCGCTTTGTGGATCCCCTTGGAACAGTACTTTGGACTGAAGACAAAATACCTGTTCAACGCGTGTGGATGAAAGCCGATGGTACGCTACCAGATGATCCCCTGATACACGCCTGCGTGGTCGCATACGCCTCCGATATGTCCCTCCTCAATAGCGCCCTGGTAGCACATGGGCTCTCATGGGATCAAGATAACGTAATGGCAGCGAGCCTAGATCACGCCATGTGGTTTCATCGACCATTTCGAGCGGACGAGTGGTTTCTCTATTATCAAGAGAGCCCAAACGCATTTGGCGCTCGAGCTCTCGCATGCGGACACATTTTCTCTCAAAATGGTGACATGATCGTATCAGTTGTTCAAGAGGGGTTAATAAGAACACTCTGATCGCGATCAAACAAGAAATAATCTAGTCTATCCATTCTCACGCTTTTCTAATGGAACGTAGTCTCGTGCATCGGGTCCTATATAAGCCTGCCGCGGTCGGACAATCCTAGAGTCTTGCTCTAAGAGTTCATTCCAATGGGCCAGCCATCCCGAGATCCTTGGAATCGCAAATAGTACCGGAAACATATCCACCGGGAATCCCATCGCTTGATAGATAATTCCAGAGTAAAAGTCCACATTTGGATAAAGCTTGCGCGATATGAAGTACTCATCTGACAAGGCCACCTCTTCAAGCTTAAGCGCAATGTCTAACAAAGGATTTTTACCTGTAACCTCAAAGACCTCATACGCAGTCCGTTTGACAATTTTTGCGCGCGGGTCATAGTTTTTGTAAACTCGATGTCCAAAACCTTGCAGCCTTCCATGTCCATCTTTTACGGACTTTACAAAGTCACCAACGTTGTCTATCGATCCGATATCGGTCAGCATCTTTATTACCGCTTCGTTGGCGCCACCGTGACGTGGGCCATACAAAGCCGCAGTCGCCGCCGCAGCAGCGGAGTAAGGATCAGCGTGAGCGGATCCTACGACTCGCATGGCAGTCGTCGAACAGTTCTGCTCGTGATCAGCGTGCAAAATGAAAAGTACATCCATCGCTCTCACAAGTCGCGGGTCTGCCTCGTACCTCGGCTCCGCTATCTTCCACATCATGGAAAGGAAATTCGCTGGAAACGACAGTGAGTTATCTGGGTATACAAATGGCATACCAACAGAAAATCGATATGCGGCAGCTGCCAGAGTAGGCATTTTAGCAATTAAACGAACGATCTGTTTGTCTCTGGAGATCGGATCAAAAATATCTTTCGCATCCGAATAAAATGTCGACAATGCGGCCACTGCCGATACCAAAATGCCCATAGGATGCGCATCATAGTGAAAACCCTCCAAGAAACGCTTTCTCACATTTTCGTGAATGAAGGTATGGTGGGTAACGTCATTGACCCACTTCTCATACTGCTCCTTCGTTGGCAGTTCACCATAGAGAAGCAAGTACGAGACCTCGAGGTAGGTTGAGTCCTCTGCTAGCTGCTCAATCGGATAGCCCCGATACCTCAATATTCCATTGTCACCGTCTAGATAGGAGATCGAAGATTCAGCCATGGCGGTACTCATAAGACCTGGATCATAGAACCAAATTCCAGGAAGATGCTTTTGCCATTCGTGTGACGAAACAGCTCCATTTTGAATAGGAATCTCGAAAGACTCGCCTGTTCTGTTGTCTGTAATGGTGATAGATTCAGCCATATAAAGTGCCTTCTTTCTTCGATTACTCACCGCTTAGTTCTATATCAAGAAACTAACAGAGGATCTCCACTTACGCTAATTGCCTTGTTCATCCGTAGCGGTACACATTCGTCTCTCTCAGCGCAAACCCCAAAGATTGATACATAGCGTTCGCCCCGACTCGCGATGGTCGCGACGTCAAGTCCACTGAAACAGCTCCCAGTTCCTTTGCCCTCTCAATTGCATGCAAAGTCAGGCGTTTCCCAATGCCCAAACCTCTATACTCTTCATCGACAACAACGTCTTCTATCCAGGCGCGCATACCGGTAGGTATGCCAAAGACAACCAAGGTCAACATTCCTAAGATGACTCCGTCATCACTGCGCCTCGCAACGAATAGGAAGCAACGATCGTCACTAAGAACCGGGGCCAACGATTCATTGGATACCGGCTTCGCAGAGCGCGATAGCTGGGAAACCAATGCTCCAATTTGACTGACATCACTGCCTGCCAACTCGTTTAACCTAGAAATCACGACCTCACTATCAGACATATCGCCCTTTCAAGTCATAGTCCTGCATCGCACACATATTCAACTCTAAAGTTACGCCCCTTATCCGAATTCTACCGTGCAAAGGTTAACGATTCTAAGAGTACTACGTCAACACCCATCTCAAGGATATCCCCAAGGCAATAGAAATCACCCTTGCACATAAAGGACTAGGCTATTTAATATGGATGATGTAAGTTGGCTATCCTCGGCACAAGACCGAGGCAATGGTACCACATTAGTGATAGCGTTCGAAGGCTGGAGCGACGCGGCTGAAGCCGCCACGATCGCTTTGAAACACGTCAGGTCTCAACTACGCGCCCGACGAGTTGCTTCCATCGATCCAGATAACTACTTTGATTTTACTGTGACGCGCCCTCACATCAAGCTTTCGCCTTCTGGAGTACGTAGACTTACCTGGCCGGAGAGCAAGTTTTATCTATCGAACCTACCCAACTCTCCAAAACTTCTCATCGGAGTTGGTCCAGAACCCCAACTGAGATGGAAAGCGTTCTCAAAGTCAGTTCTCAAGATTGCAGATGCCTATAACGTTGAAAAAGTAATAACGCTTGGCGCACTGTTGTCCGAGGTTCCACACACGAGACCAATAAAGGTAGTGGGCACAACATCAGATGAACAACTTGCCGAACAACTGGGGTTCACTCGACCCAGTTATGAAGGTCCCACGGGTGTCCTAGGAGTACTTCAAGCCGCTTTTGAGGCACGTGGTGCTAGTTGCGTCTCCCTATGGGCAAACGTTCCTCACTACGTTGCCCAAACCCCGTCTCCCAAGGCCGCTCTAGCGCTAGTAAAAAGAGTGTCTGCACTTGTACATCTAGGTATCGACACAACCGACCTAGAAAGTGAAACGGTAGAGTATGACACGCAGATAAATGAGGCAGTCTCCTCTGACGACGAAGCACGCGCCTACGTTGAACAGCTTGAAAACGCAACGTCTGAGTTACTAGATGACGACCTTGACGTTCTAGAAATCGCCACTGCAGAGGAGATAGCCAAAGAAGCTGAAAGCTTCCTCAAGCGGCACTCCAATGGCGACTAAAACTAGCACAGCTAAGATCTGGGAAAGTCAAAAAATACGTGCTCAACTCTTCCCGTCAATATAGCCTCCTTCAAACCAGGAACTCTCTCTTTGATATCTGGCATAGGTGATGGCAGCGCGTCAAGACTGAACCAACCAGCGTCCTGCGTCTCAAGTGGATGTCTACGGATCTCGCCACCTTTATATTCACATAGAAACACTATCGAGTACATTGGAATCAAAGTAAAGCCCGACCGCATCCCATCTAAAACTGCCAAGACTCCAACAACTTCAACGTCCACTCCTGTTTCTTCTTTTACTTCTTTAATTACAACCTCTGAGGGGGAGTAACCAACATCAGCCCATCCGGTTGGATAGAGCCATACGCCCGAGTCACCCCTTTGTATCAATAAAATCTCACTTCGGCGATTGCGAACAACGGCGGCGACCGAAACTTTAGGGGTAACATACCCTTTCACTCCGGGGACAACTCTCGAAATCCACATCTTATACAGACCGTCCGCGTCGATATCTCCGGATACAAATCCGTCTCCGTCTCCCCCTGAAGCAACTCTTATTTCAGCAGCGACTTTAAGAATCTCCTCGTAACGCTCTCGCTCATAAAGGTTCTGAGAGAAGCCCAAACCTGTGAGAGCAAGGGCGGAGATACTCTCCGCCCACCGCATGAGATCCTTAGAAGTTACTTGCATATAGATAAGGCTAGTACCAAAGCGGAGATGGAAGTAAACACCAAATCAACTAAAGTGTACGTGTGAGCGTTAAAGAGAACTGCAAGCACTACATCCTCCAGAGCGTTTCTTTGGGGGATAAATTGGAACGATGCAAGCTATCAGCAAACGCAGAACTACCCTTCGCGTGCCCGGACGACTGTCTTTTCTACGAGAGACGCACCGGTGTTTCGCGAGTTGGTTGGCAACTTCCAGATCCGAAGACACGCAAGAAGCAGCCACCGGAAAGATAGCGCACGACTAACTTTCTACAACGTCTCCAAGTCCATCTACCTCCACGCCGATCTCTCTTAGCCAGACCACAGATCGATCGATATCTTCTGGATCGCCTTCGAGCTCACAGACGATCCATCCCATGTCCGCCTCTACCGCTGCTCGCCTAATATTTGCAAGTACATTAAAGTCGCAAGCGAGTCTCGCTATAACCGGCACTGTAACAAGATCATCAGGATAGACAAGCTTTACCCGTACGCCACCAGACATCTTTTATAAGCCCTTTCTAATTTGCAATCGATTGCGACCCGCGACTGTGGAAGGAGCCAGATTGGAAACCTTCAAGATCTAAGGTTGCAAACCCATACCCTGAAGCCTTGCATATTAAGATAATCTCCTCTCTGGACTTAAGTGCAAGCTCAAGTTCAGACGTCAATACTTCCAGCCGCACAATATCACCATGGTGCCTAGCTCGCAACTGTCTAAATCCCAATCGCTTCAACGCGCGTTCAACGCGCTGTATCTTAGAAAGAGCTTCAACTGTAACCGGCGTTCCAAAAGGAATTCGAGACGCTAGACAAGCCGACTGGGGTTTATCCCACGTAGGAAGTCCAAGATCATGGGCAATCTCCCTAATTTCACGTTTACCTAGGCCTGCTTCACTCAATGGGAAACGACCACCCCGTTCAAGTGCAGCCTTTTGACCTGGTCTAGTGCTTGGATCATCATCACTATTTACGCCTAATATAACCGTGCCCTGACACTCCTCAGCCAAAGGCGTTAGTTCGTCAAACAGCTCGCTCTTACAGAAGTAACATCGAAGCGATGAATTTTCCAGGTAACTCGGATTCTCCATCTCCCGTGTGAATACTTCGCGAAAGGTTAATTCATACTTAAAGCAGAACTCTCTACAAACCTCAAGTTCATCTGAAGACAAAGAGGCTGATACTGCCGTCACGCATAAAACATTATCCTTGCCTAAGATCGCCTTAGACATATACGCTAACAACGTAGAATCAACACCACCAGAAAGACCGACAACTACTGATCCTAAATCACTCAAAATCTCAGCAAGTCTATAAATCTTAGAGGAGTGTAGTGAGTCACGGAGGGTCTCTAACATTTTTTGATCTTGTACTATACACACACAGGTATCTTAGTATGACGAGCAAATTTCATCATATGTTGGACAAGATCACGAGATACACGTTAAAGTAACCCTAGCACGTCCTCAACCGACCCGATCAATCCACTATAAAACGGTCCGAAGATGCCATATAGCGTCGATGCTTCGTCAAAACGCATGGTATAGACCACTTCCTTCAAATCGTCAGGACGTTCAGCAAAAAGGGTAACCCCCCATTCATAGTCATCAAGGCCAGTTGATCCTGTTACAAGCTGGGTTACTCTATCAGAAAACTTACGCCCTGACACACCATGTTCGAGCATAAGACGCTCTCGCTCTTCATACTTGAGCGAGTACCAATTATTCACCTCGCCCCTGGCTTTCGACATTGGATAAAAACATATAGCCGTTTTGTCTGCAGGAGGTAGTTTCGGATATAGTCGGGGCCTCTTGCGTCCTTCAGAAAGATTAGCAGCGTACTCCGACACCTCAGTAATGGAGAAATAGGAGTAAGTAAACTCATAGCCAAGAGCAGAGAGTTCACTTTGGAACTGGCGTAAGCGCCAAAGGTCAGGGCCTAACACCATGAAACCGGCATCGGCTTTATGGCCAAGCACAGCAAAGGCAATTACTTGATACCCAGCGGCCTCCGCTCGCTTACATACTCCAATCGTACCCTCTCGATCTGACCCTCCCCTTGGAGACTTAATAAATAGATGTAGAACCCCAAGTCCTTGGCGAGGGACTGAAGGAGTCTCATCCCCTGAACTCAAAGTGTGGCTCTCGGTCTTATCTAGCAACTCTTGTTCCATCATCGCTACCGATCATCTTCTTTAGGAGCAAACGCCACTGCAGAACCTTTCACATCACCAGCGGCTTTCAAAGCCAGAGGGATCTTTCTTGCCCTCGGTAATTCAATTCCAACCTCAGAGTGGGTCGCGTGTGCCTCTTGGGCGGCACGATGATACTCCTCAAGTTCTCTTTGGAACTGAAGATCCCCATAGACCGATCCGTCAATTATTGGTCCACGCCTACACGCAACGATCGCCTCGACGTCTTCTCCAGTGACCGTCTTGTGAGTCTCCAATGCATGCGCAATTGCCAACACAGAAGCTCGGTGGTCCTCCAGGAGCTTAAAGACATCCCGATAGAGGTCTTCAAGTTTAGCCTCTATTCTATCTCCAAGTCCTCGCGGTCTAGCTTCATCAGCTACCCCCTTACGACCATGTTGTGCACCTGGCTCACCCCCAAATCCAAGTGCTTGAGAGGCACTCTGAGAAAAGATTGTCGAACCCATTCCCCAAATACCTTCCATGAGAGCAGCAAGAGCGGTCGCATTTTCAAGATCACTCGAGACACCGGAAGAGTTGTCGCCACTATAAAACAATCGCTCCCCAGCGAGTGACGCCAGACCTACCATAATGTCGGTCTCGTACTCACTTCTCCACGACGTAAATCGATCTTCCGGAGGAACATTTGATACCATTCCCAGGTAATTGCCACCTTTTTCAATCGTCGCTATATC
>JAJYHJ010000048.1 GCA_021784785.1 Actinomycetes bacterium
TATCTGCTTGGTCATTGTCATTGCCTCTTCCTCCAAAAGAGTAGATGTACAATGTTGACAACTCCGACAAATTGCCTAAAATTCCCATTTCACAGTGAAACTCTGATGAGGGATACTAGAGCGCATGGAAGAGATCATGGGTTCAGTGTGCTCCGACTTTGAGTGCGAATTGGTGGAGTTCAACGGAGAATCAAACCATGTGCACCTGTTGGTGAACTTCCCGCCAAAGGTTTCGGTATCAAGGCTGGTAAACAGTCTGAAAGGTGTTTCAGCCGTCGCCTTCGTCAAGAATTCCCCGAACTACGACAACACTACTGGCGCACTAACAAGCTTTGGTCTGGCTCATATTTTGCTGGATCTGTCGATGCGGCGCCAATTTCGATATTAAGCCAATACATCGAGCAAGAGAATCGACCAGATACATAATTAGCGATTCACCACCGCCTTGAAGGACGGGTACCCTCTCGCCGAGAAATGGTAGCGCTTTCGGAAGGTTTGCAAACGAAGGGCTATCTTTGTGCACTGGATCGAACATGTGTTCGATAGACTAACATTGTGTCGACTGAACGAGAAGATGGATATGCGGAACTTCATGCACACTCCAACTTTAGTTTTTTAGATGGAGTTTCTGACCCTTCGGATCTAATAGAAGAAGGGGAGCGATTAGGTATCTCCGCTATCGCTCTTACGGACCATAACGGGTTCTATGGCGTAGTTAAGTTTTCAAAAGCCGCTCGAGATAGCTCGGTTACTCCACTTTATGGAGCAGAGATCAGTGTTGGAGCTTCAAAACCTAGGTCTTTTGGGAACGACCCGGAGGGAGACCATCTGGTAATTTTGGCAAAAAGTCCTAAGGGATATGCGGATCTTTCATCACTTTTGACCCTTGGACATATGCGTTCCCGCCAAAAAGGAGTATTTGAACTTACCTTTGATGACTTGGGAAACTTCTTCTCGAAAGAGTGGATCGTTCTAACTGGTTGTCGCAAGGGACCTCTATCTAAAGCCCTCATCAGTACTGGACCAAGCGCTGTAGGTAAAGAGTTGTCGAGGTTGATTGAGGTATTTGGTAGGGATAGTGTAGTGGTGGAGTGTTGGGACCATGGCGACCCCATAGACTACCCCAGGAACCAGGTGTTTGTTGAGCAAGCTGTACGTTTTGGGGTCAGGGTGGTAGCCACTGGTAATGTGCACTATGCAACCTCGCAACAGGGCAGAGCGGCTCAGGTAGCGGCGGCTATTAGAGCCAATAAGACTCTGTCTGAGCTAGATGGGTGGTTACCCTCGGCTCATATGGCTTACTTGCGTTCACCTAGTGAACAAAAAAAACGATTTAAACGGTTTCCTACTTTGGTAGAGGCCTCTTTGGAGATAGCGAAAGAATGCACCTTTGATCTTCGTCTAGTCTCTCCAAATTTGCCGAGGTTCTCAAAGGTAAAAGAAGTTAGCGAAGATGACTACTTGACTGAACTAGTTGAACAGTTTGCTCCTAGCAGATATGGGACTCGTTCAAACGAAAGAGTAAAAGGTGCCTACAAACAGATGGACTACGAACTTCAGGTAATAAAACACCTAGGATTTGCTGGTTACTTTTTGGTGGTCTGGGACGTTGTTCAGTACTGTCGATCGGTGGATATTCTCTGCCAAGGACGTGGTTCGGCCGCAAACTCTGCCGTATGTTATGCTCTTGGAATAACGAATGTAGATCCAGTCTCTTTGCGTCTACTTTTTGAGAGATTTCTATCTTCAGAGAGAGACGGCCCTCCTGATATCGATGTCGATATAGAAAGCAATAGACGAGAGGAAGTCATACAGTATGTGTACTCCAAGTACTCCCGTGATATGGCAGTTCAAGTTGCAAACGTTATTACCTATAGGAGCAGGTCTGTAATAAGAGACGTAGGTAGAGCTTTCGGATACGATGATGTGGTTATCGATGCTTGGAGTAAGTCATTAGATCATAGAGGATCTCTATATAGACAGCTTGAGGAGGCTCACGCAAGGGAGGACTTTTTGGCCTCTGTTCCTGAAGTTGTATCTGACATAGCTTCGGAGTTAGAGAACAATCCGAGACATCTTGGGATTCACTCAGGTGGAATGGTGATATGTGATCGCCCTATACGTTCTGTGTGTCCAGTGGAGTGGGCGCGAAAACAAAATAGATCTGTTTTGCAGTGGGATAAAGAAGACTGTGCCGAGATTGGGCTGGTAAAGTTTGATCTCTTAGGCCTGGGTATGTTGTCTGCACTTCACGAAAGTATGGATCTGATCGGACGTTTTTATGGAGTAGCTGTTGATCTAGCTCTTTTGCCTCAAGAAGACGAGGTCTATGAGATGCTGTCTAAGGGGGACACCGTAGGTGTTTTTCAGGTTGAATCTAGAGCTCAGATGGCGACGCTGCCAAGACTAAAACCAAGGGAGTTCTACGATCTTGTGGTTGAGGTCGCTCTTATACGTCCAGGTCCGATACAGGGAGGATCTGTTCACCCTTATATACGTCGTCGCAACGGACAAGAAGAAGTTACTTATCTCCACCCTCTCTTGGAGAACTCGTTATCTAAAACCCTCGGCGTTCCCTTGTTTCAAGAACAACTTATGCAGATGGCGATAGACGTTGCGAACTTTTCGCCTCAAGAAGCAGACTTGTTACGCCAAGCGATGGGATCTAAGCGTTCGGGAGAAAAGATGGAGCAATTGCGTAAAAGATTTTATGACGGAATGCGCAACAACTCCATAGTAGGAGAAGTGGCTGATCAGATCTTCTCCAAAATGTCAGCTTTCGCCAACTTTGGATTTCCAGAGAGCCATTCAGCGTCGTTTGCTTATCTCGTGTACGCAAGTAGCTGGATGAAGCTTCACTATCCAGCAGCTTTTTGTGCTGGACTTCTTAGATCTCAACCTATGGGATTTTGGTCCCCAAATACTTTGGTTTCCGACGCTAGGCGTCACGGTGTACGTGTTCTAGCTCCAATGGTTGGACTATCTGAAGATCGCTGCTCTTTGGAATCACTGTCTAACTCCGATGAGCTTGCCGTAAGGCTGGGGATAGATCAGATTCATAGTATCGGAAGCGATGTAGCTAAGAGAATCTTTGAATATGGACCCTATGAGTCTGTATCTGATCTAGCTAGTAGGTGCTCTTTGAACGAGACGCAGCTGGCCTCTTTGGCAAAAGCCGGGGCTTTGGAGTTTGTAGATTCAGGACTGTCTCGACGTCAAAGCCTTTGGATGACAAAGGAGGCGGCTATTGGATCTAGGGAGAACCGCCTGCCATGGATGATAGATGATGCTCCCGTTCTTCCGGAGCTTACGCTTTATGATCGTTTCAACTTGGACATCTCTTACGTTGGGATAGTAGCCGATGGCCATCCTATGGAGTTGGTGAGAGAGAGACTCAATGGAAGAGTTGTTGCATCACGAGACCTTTTGGACATGAAGGATGGGACTAAAGTTGCAGTTGCGGGAGTTGTGACGCATCGGCAGAGACCTGAGACTGCCAAAGGAGTCACGTTCATAAGCCTTGAAGACGAATTTGGACTTATGAACGTGGTCTGCTCTGTTGGGGTATGGAAAAGATATAGAAGGTTAGCACGTTTCAAAAACGAACTCATCATAATAGGAAAACTTGAACGACAAGAAGATGTTATAAACATTGTGGCTTGGAGACTGGAACCTTTGAACTTTAACTCCTATGTAAAGCCGCGCAACTTTCACTAAGAACTTCATCTAGCTAAACCAATTGATCAAGATCGATTGGTTTACGTGCATAAAGAATACAATGAGTTCAGAGAAAGAACGCTACCAGCCTTTCCTGACTCTATGAACCGTCTTTCTGTCGAGTTTTCTACGGTAGTGCCGTAGTGCTCGTTTGAGGATTCTTTTCAATGTACTCCTCCAAGTCATTAGCAAGGAACTGCCAGCATTCAATCGTCCATAAGTTCCTCAATGTTTCAACTACTGTATAAGATAGCTTCCCAAAACTCCAGGGTTTATGGATTTTAGCTGTGAACATCGACAAACTCTCATAATTTTGACAAGCGCTCGGACTCGGAGATTTAAACGCTAATGGTACCTCGAAGACGATCTGTTGAGAGTTTTAGTCGGTATCTTCTGCGAATTATTTCTTGTCAGGTATATGGTCAACCGTGAACCTATTAAGACTCTACCACTCAATATGTCATGAACCATGAGCGAGTTTTTAGGTGGCTAATTTGATCAGAACATTCCTGAAGTATTCACCGACGTAACGTTATATGGTGCTAAGGACGGTAGCAGCTTGGGCGGCGTAGTGTAAGTACCAGGTCCGTGTCCTGTCTGGAAACTACAACGGCGGATGGATCTATAAGGACGGGGAATGCAGTGAACGACGCAGACATCACTTGATGTCCCAGAGACCTGCCAATATGTAAATGCTTGGCAGTCTGTCAGCGTCATTACTGAGTTCCCTTTAAGATGGAGAGATCAGCAGTCCTCAGTTGTCTAAACAGAGTTCACTGGAATGGTAGTTGATTAATAGCTCCGCGCAGGGCATGCGATCTGAGGACTTCGTGAATTTTTGAAAGGATGCCAGTGGTATCTAGCCCAGCGACGGTAAGAATCTCATCGGGATCGCCGTGAGCTATAAACTCAAGTGGGATGCCATAGTTACGCACGTCGACTTGGGGATTCATATCTTTAATCGCATGAGCGATAAAGTCACCTGCTCCACCGTTTGTGAAGCCGTCTTCGAAGGTCAATACTGCGTTATATCGAGACAGGTCTGAGATCATATCGGGATCGTAGGGCTTGATGCATCTAGGATCCCAAAGCGTAATGGAGATACCTTCACGTGCAAGCTCTAATACTGCCTTGTAGGCTGGAAGTAGGAGCTTCCCGATAGCGACGATGGCTAGTTCTCCTGTTCCTTCTACCACTTTTCGGGACTGAACTCCTTCTCCTATTCCTCCAGCAACCTCTATTGGCCCCGGAGTCTTGGGAAAGCGTATCGCTGCAGGACCTGGCAGTGAAAGAGCGGTATCCATCATGGAAGAAAGTTCTCTAAGGGAACTGGGCGCAAATACCACGAGCTCGGGGATGGATAACATCTGGACCAGATCTAAGACGCCGTGATGTGATGGTCCGTCGTCTCCGGTGATTCCAGCTCGATCGATGATGAAACATACCGGTAGCTTGTGGAGGGCAACGTCCAGGTTTACCTGATCAAATGCTCTTGATAAAAAGGTTGAATAGATGGCAACTACTGGACGTAATCCGCCCATCGCCATACCTGCAGCACTGGTGACTGCGTGTTGCTCTGCGATTCCTACGTCGAAAAAGCGATCTGGGTATGCCTGCGAGAAGGGTAGAAGACCGGTAGGTGCAGGCATGGCTGCTGTTATTGCAACTACCTCGGGCCGCTGACTTGCTATCTCAAGGAGGTGCTTGGAGAAGGTTTCCGTGTAGGAGCCGCTAGTCTCTTCGTCCCATTTTGATGAAGTTTTTCGTACCTTCAGATCATGTAAGCGGTTGATCTCATCGTCTTCAGCTGGAGGGTACCCTCGACCTTTTTGAGTTAGAACGTGGACAACAATCGGTCCTTTCCACTCCTTGGACCCTTGTAGTGCATACTCAAGCTCTGCTACGTCGTGTCCATCTACGGGACCAGCATATCTTACGCCTAATGCCTCAAAAAACACTCGAGGTTCTATAGCCTCTCTGAGGG
This sequence comes from Actinomycetes bacterium, assembly GCA_021784785.1. Taxonomy (GTDB): domain Bacteria; phylum Actinomycetota; class Acidimicrobiia; order Acidimicrobiales; family Acidimicrobiaceae; genus Ferrithrix. The sequence goes on from JAJYHJ010000048.1 coordinate 5,702, forward strand.
CCGTGGTGAGGCCAGACCAAGACGACGCTGCGATGCCACCTACAGCTGGAATCTCAGATATGACTTTTCCTAGTCGGTTTCGAGCTTGCATATAAGAAGGGTGAAGTCGTATTTTCGTAATGGATTGAGATAGTCGCGAGATAGTTGGAGCATACGACCTTCCGTTATCGTTCCAGATGATAATTATGTTGGACTGGGAGTGTCCAATGTTGTTTAGCGCCTCATAGGCCATTCCACCAGTAAGGGCGCCGTCACCCACGACCGCAACAACACGACGAGTTGGGTCTATGGAGAGCGATCGGTTGGCCTCTCCAACCATCGGCCCTCGTCCGAGTCTCATAGACGCAGCAAATCCATACGCATAACTCAAGGCGGTTGACGCATGGGAGTTCTCGATCCAGTCATGCTCTGACTCTGCTCGCTTGGGATATCCAGACATCCCTCCCGAGGATCGTAAGCTTTGAAACTCTTCCGCTCTGCCTGTTAGCAGCTTGTGGATATATGCTTGGTGACCAGTGTCGAAGAGTAGGATATCTTTTGGGGATTCAAAGACTCTGTGTAAAGCTACTGTGAGTTCTACGACACCTAGATTAGAGCCTAGATGCCCGCCATGAGTTGTCACCGTCTCTATTAGGAACTCTCGAAGCTCCTGACATAGCTCATCGATTTGAGAATACTCTAGATCTTTGATATCAGAAGGGGATGAAACCTTCTCTAGCCACATAAAAACTCCTAGTTCCCTCTGAACCCGGACAGGTATAGTGTAAGGGTATAGAGATATCTTAACCTCTAAGAAGATGTTAGTGGCAACGACCTACTCACGAACTCTTACAGCTTATGCCCTTTTGACTTGCAAGAGAGTCCCTAACAGTGTTCATAAACGTACTCCACTTGAACTCAAAGTGTAAGGTATCTACCCCTGCTTTGGCACCTTTCCAAAGAGTTTGCCCTGCTCGCAAGTAAGATACGCAGCCTGATGAAGGTACGAAGTAAGGGGAGAAGTTGATGTTAACTACTAAAGGACGAGACGTTTCTACCTTTATTTTGAGTTCGGAGAGGCCCAAGAAGATTGTGCGAGTGCCACTGCTTACCAGTGGTGTCGGATTTTTTATTTTGTATATCCTTACGTCTTTATCTCTAAACACTAGAGTTAAAAAGGAGTGCGGTGAGCCGAGCAACTTAGCTTCATCGCTTGCTGAAAAGTCATAAGGTCCTTGTGTGAGTACAATGTACGCCGCAGATACCTCACTTAACCACGTTTTGTAGGCGCTAATGGAGAGGTGAGTCCTATATAGGAGTTTGTTTTCTGGGAAGTCTGCTTGTCGAAACCATCCCCTTACGAGCGGAATCGAGGCTCTTGGAAGATAATAGGCTTCCGCGTGAGTGGGTGTATCGACTACCTCGACCCGTTGGCCGGGGTCAATGTGTGTCTTCAGGTAGGCAATGACTGGCTTCCAGTAGCGATAGTTACCTTGATCATAGGCTTGAGCAACGTCAAGAAGTGGTCCAGATACCTCGGTGAAGGTCCAATACGAAGAGATCACAACTAACGCTAGCTTGGCTAGTGTCCACCGAAGTGTCCCTTGTCGTTGCGGAAGAGCCCCTGTCTTGTCCCGTCTCAGGTGGGCTCTTTGAGCTTGAGCGCGAACGATTACCATAATTGAAAGTGGGAGCGATATCTCGGAGATCTTGTTGAGATTGGCGCCGATAGGAGTAGGAACCACCATAAGCACGAGCGCTGTTAAAAGGTATAACAATGATCCAACCACCACAAGGCGTTGGAATGCGTCTCGTTCACTCCACTTCGTTGAATGCGGTGTTGATGCGAGCAGGACGAGCAGTACGAATACGACGATGATTACGAAGTCGGAGAGGAAAAATGGATAGAAATTTTGAGTAGGAAAGCCAAGACTTATTACGAATACGATCCCTACCTCAATAGCTAGCACAACTAGATAGAAGGAGAGGAACCTCTTTGAGCCGGCTATCAGACTTCGAGAAAAAGATAAAGATGTTTCAAGTGCACGGCTAGATCTGTCACTAAATGGATCTATCAATTGATAGCTCACGATAGAGATAGCAAAGAACCCAACGGCAAGAGGAGACGAGAGTAAAGCTAATATCGTGGCGATGAGGAACGTGATTTTCTTGTTCTTCAGATACGTTAAAGTGGCGACGGTGATAGATGCGCAGCCTAAGACGTAAGGAACGTCACCGCTTTCAACAACAAACGGCCAGACGAAAAAGAGTATTTGCGTTGCAAGTCTTGTTTTGGAACTCCCGATACTTCTATCTATTTGCACTACGAAATATAAAGTGACGGCTATACCAACCAACTCAGTAAGACGAAGTCCTAGGACCGATGCTGCTACGTATGGCAGGATTGAGTATCCGACAAACGAGTAGGTTCCCTCGTACCAGAGATTGTTCCAAAGACTCAGTCCATGGTGGTCAAAGATGTGGAGGTAGAAGTAGTGTGCAAAGATGTCGGTACCTGGTGGCCCTAGATATAAAAGCGCAACCGCTTCAACTAAACCAAGAACCGCGGGTACGACAACGTTTCGGTCGTAGGGTCTCCGTGTGGACGTAGCATCTATTCGTTTTTGTGTTATCTTTGATCCTCGTGCCTTTTATAAGTGACAATGGGTTTGCTTTCACTATAGTTTTTAGCACCTGTTGCATTAATATAAAGATGTAATCGTGCCTGGAGGTAGCAGATTGCTCTTTGACTCTAATGTCAGTGGATGGAAGCTGCGGACCAGGCATAAGATATTGCGTCACGATCCGATTTAATTTAATAAAAATTATTGACCGAGGCGTATTGCGTATCTTTCTAAAGATGGTCTACGCTTCATTCCAGTTAGATGGATCAAACTAAATGTAAGCAACTACTGGGATATTTGGAGAGGATGGTAATGAGGGCCGTATTTTTCGAGAGTTTTGGTGATATAGAGGTTCTTCAGGTGGGTGAGGTGCCGGAACCTAAGATTGGACCTGACACAGTCGTAGTCAAGACTCGCGCGTCCTCGGTCAACCCGGTGGACTGGAAGATTATGAAGGGATACTTAGACTCAAGGATGGATACCGTCTTTCCGGTGGTCCCGGGATGGGATCTTGCCGGTGTTGTTGAGGCTGTAGGAGCATCTGTCGAAGAGTTCACAGAAGGAGACGAGGTCTTTGGTTATGCGCGTATGGACTACGTACACCACGGTACGTTTGCAACCTACTGTGCTGTTCCAGTTAGAGTGTTGAGTCGAAAACCATCGGCTCTATCGTTCGAAGAGGCCGGAGTCATGCCACTTGCAGGATTAACAGCGTACCAAGGACTCGTACATCATTTAAAGGTGAGTACTGGTGAAACTGTCTTGATTTCGGGGGGAGCTGGTGGAGTGGGAGTCTTTGCGATACAGATAGCTCGGACTTTGGGCGCCAAGGTGTTAGCTACTTGTTCATCATCTAACTTTGACTTTGTTCGAAGCCTTGGAGCGGTTCCGATTCCCTACGGTGAGGGTTTCGACGAGGTGTTGGGTGAAGAGATGGGTAAAGGGTTAGACGCCTTCTTTGATCTGTACGGTGGAGATGGACTTGCAGCGGGAAGAGCTCATCTTGTTGATAAGACACGAGTAGCATCAGTCGCAGATACGACTCTTCGACACTCGGGCGGACATTATGTATTCGTTCGTCCCTCGAAGGAGGATCTAGATGAGCTCTCAAGGTTGGCCACTCAAGGGGAGCTGCAGGTGAGAGTTGAACACAACTTCGAATTGGAGCAGATCCCAGAGGCCTTCCAACTTTCGATGGGCGGTCATGTGAGAGGGAAATTGGCAATCTCCATAGCCTGATCGTTGACTGTTGGTTCTTGCCCGGTCCTTGGTGACGCAGACTTGCTCTAAAGAGTTATGAAATGTTAGCCTAGTGTACCAAGAAAACATAGAACTCAGGTAGATATGTAGCCCGATCTGAAGTAGTTAGGATCCTGGCTCTAGTCGTTAGGGCCGGACTTTTGTGTAACGTGAAATAGCTTGATTCTGGCATTTTGTTATGAGTGAAGATCGTAAATGGTAACTACGAAGGAGCACCGGCGTCGGAAGATGAGGTGTTGACTTCTTGTCAAGTGACTGCTTGTTGGAGTTGTAACTGAAACTGTTGGAAGTAGAGCTTTGGTTGCTTGGTTACCTTCCAAGCGTTTTTCTTAGGGTAATGCGAAGCTGTGAGATGTATTTCTCGTTAGAAAAGCCGTAGCTGGCCTTTGGTAGGGTCGACGAGAGTCTCATCTGGAGAGATGGATAAAGAGGTATCGTGGCCATTTAGGTAGGTCTTGGTCGTAGGAGTCGCTTCAAGCTCACTATCATCGAAGCTCGAGATTGCATCAAGGTCGTGTTTGGAGATTGGCAAGCCACTTAGCCACGACTCTAGATGGGTCAGAGAGAGATGTAGAGGTTCTCTCGGATGAAGATCACGCATTTGAGCCGAGGAGGCCTCCTTGGTTATGATTACCAAGGATGGATATACATTGGAGATAGAGAAGATCAAAAGTCCAGCCAAAAATCCGATGTTTGTTGATTTTGGGTGAATGAAGAATGGTGCCTTTCTCCCAATCTCAGCTTCTTTCCACTCAAAGTAACCGCTGACCGGAACCGTGCATCTGTTTCGCTGTACAGCATGTTTGAATAGTGGTTTATCTAAAACTGTTTCGACTCTAGCGTTTATGATCGTCTTTGACCCCTTGGTCGTGTTGGGAGACTGTAGCTTGCGACCAAAGGTCGCCTCTTCAACTGCGACTGAGCCCTCTCGTCGTGTTAGAACCGCGCAGTGCTGGCTCGGGGCTACTTGGCGGGAGTTAAGCAGAGCAGGAACGGATGAGTCGATAATGGACGGGCCTACATGAAGACTTATCGAACTCATGAGTTCTTCAAGTTCTACCATTTGAGCAAAGCGACCGCACATAAAGACTTCTCTAGAACTTAGTCGAAAGCCTAGGTGCGCGCTATCGCCATAGTTCTACGGTTATGAAAGGGAGTTTTACGGGCAATATGTGTATTAATTCATACTTAATGTTTAGAAGCTGTTAAGGTACTTGTAATATGAAAGTAAAACGTATCGGTGAAGTGACATAGCTAAAGAGCAAGGAGATGGTAAGGAGATGAGGAGTAGTTCATTCCGTCTCCGAAAGGCTTTTGACTCCTTGTCCATAAGAAACTTTCGTCTGTACTTAATTGGGCAGATCGTTTCAACTACAGGTACGTGGATGCAGTCGATCGCGATGGCGTGGCTGGTTCTAAAACTCACGGGAAGCGGAGTTGACCTTGGGTTTGTGACTGCGATTCAGTTTCTTCCAGTTCTTCTATTGGGCGGTTTCGCTGGTATTCTCGTGGATCGTTTCGATAAACGTAAGATCTTGATCCTTACTCAGTCACTTTTTGCCTCTCAGGCCTTGTTACTTTATATCTTGGTTAGTCTTGGAGTTGTAAGGGTTTGGATGGTGTTTGTCCTTTCTCTTTACTTTGGTCTTGTAAATGCGGTTGATCCGACCGCACGACAGAGTTTTGTTCAACAGATGGCTGGACCGGAAAACCTTCAAAATGCAGTTAGTTTGAACTCCGTGACCTTTAATGCTTCCAGGGCATTTGGTCCTGCAGTTGCTGGACTTATAATCGCGTCTCTTGGGGTAGGTCCAGCTTTCGGACTCAACGCGCTCTCGTACATCGCTGTCATTGTCGCCCTTGTTGCAATGAGAAAGAATGAGTTTTTCCCATTTGCCAAGGCTTCTAGATCCAAGGGTCAGTTTCGAGAAGGACTTGCCTACGTTGGTAAAACGCCAACTCTACGTCTGACCCTAATTGGGGTATTGATCGTTGGTACCTTTGCATATAACTTCAACGTCTCACTGCCCTTGCTGGCGAAGTTTACGTTTCATGGAGGTCCAGAAGCGTTAGGTATTATGAGTTCCTTTGTTGGTCTTGGAGCAGTTATCGGCGGGTTATGGGTCGCTTCAAGTGTCAGAGTTTCGCTCAAAAGGCTTGGAGTTGTTGGCTTACTTTTTGCATTTACGATGGGCGTAGCGTCGGCGATGCCGACGCTAACACTAACACTTCTCGTTCTCGGGGTGATGGGTGCTTTCTCGATAGCGTTTATGTCCACTGCAAACTCATTGTTGCAACTGAACTCACCTTCGCAAATGAGAGGTCGAGTCATGGCCCTATATTCGGTCGGATTTTTGGGGAGTACACCTATAGGATCGCCTATTACGGGATGGGTCGCACAGAGCTTTGGTCCACGCTATGCACTGTTGATGGGGGCGCTATCGGTCTTGATAGTTGCAGTTATGATAACCCTTCACGTGTATTTGCAGTCTCAAGGGAGAGTCAAACTCGACAGCACTCGGCCTGCCGTTACCTCCTAATGGTCTAGATGCTTAAGTTTTAATGCGGTATCTTCGAGTCTTTGAGCAAGCTTTTGAAACAAAGCGTCCACTTCGATAATTCGATCCCACTCATTTGTTGGACCTAAACATAGCGCGGGCGCAAAGCGACTGTGCTCATCTCTAGATAGAAGTCGTTTAGCTACAACGTAGGGCTCCTCGTCAGGGTGGATAAGAACCGTAATGGGTATCTCCTGCCATGTGTTATGTTCGCCGTTCCGGTAGAGGTGCGTCGGTTGTCCGAAGTGATCAACGGTCGCGACGTAGCTCGTCGCTTCATCGATTATTTTTGCGAACTCAAGCGGTGTCGAGGTTAGATAAACCTCCTTAGCGATGCCTCTCAAGGAGATGTATGTAGCGGAGTTGATGAGGTCGTGACTTGTATCTGATATGTAGCGCGAGAGATCTGAACTGATCTCGGATAGCTGATCCTGGGGCTTTCCTAGGATCCATCCCTGACCGAGAGGAACTTTGAGATCGATCAACGTCGCGATCTCGTCTTGCTCTTCGATGCCTACGGCTAAGAGCCACCCTCCTATGCCTTCGACGACCTCACTTACCATTCTTATCAGAGCTTGCTTGATTGGATCCTTGTCAACATGTGTTACGAGAGACCTATCTAACTTGACGATCTCGGGTTTTAATACTTCGAGAGTCTTTAACCCTAGGTAGTCAACTCCGGTGTCGTCTAGTGCTACAATGGCTCCTCGGCTGCGTAGTTCTGCTAAGGTTGCGCTTATTCGGTCGAGACGCTCAGTTGGAATGTGGCCGGTAAGTTCGATGGCGACCCGATCTAGGCTGCCCGAAAGTGCCTCTCTTACAGGTTCAGTGTCAAGGGCACTAGGCGTAATATTGACTGACATGAAGCAAGATGAGGGTAGTTCGGGTAGCTTTCTTCGGGCGTTGGAGATCGCAATCGCTTCGAGTCTTTCAGAGACATTCAGGCTCTTCGCCTCTTTAAACCAATATGGGTACGCTATCTCTGGATAAAGAGGGAAACGAGACAAGGCTTCATAACCAACCGACACTCCTTGAACCATGTCAACTATGGGTTGAAGGTGGATGGATAAAAGAGAAGGATTGTCGATGATCTCGTGGACTGATGCTGAAAATGTGGTGCGGTCAACTAAATTAGTGATCTCTTGATCCTCGATCAGTACATTTTGCTTTGAGCCTTCGCCTTTTGTGCTATTTCTCAAAGCAACGGTGTGATCTCCTGCCTCTGTCAAGTGTTGCCTCCAGGTTCTTGAAGAGAACTTCGGATTACCGAGCCGATTTCTTTAGCTATTTAGGGTGTCTTAGCTCGGAATTGTAGCTGTGAGTTCGTCAGATATCTTGATCATTATCTCAAGTAAAGTAGAAGCTGTGTGAGGCATAGACCGTCTGGCACTATGAAGGGATCGCCTTTTTGACTTCGACATCATTTCGAAGTGCCTTTGAGTTGGTGACGAAGGGAGAAAAATAGCGTGACTACAACCACGAGTGGTGCAAATAAGTAGGGAACACTAACGTCCAAGAGATCTGAAACGCCCAGAGCAACTACTAACGTTGCCACACCCGCGGTGATCCCTGGAGTCTCTCCAATGAGTAGATCCCAAATAAACCTACCGAAACCTCTAACGATCCTCACGTGCGACTCTCTATTTATGGCCTAATATCAACTAGCGTGGAGCTATCTTTCGGTCCAGCTTACTTCTACTTCCTTGTAAATAAAGAACAAGAAGATAGCTAGCGACCGCGTAAAATGCGATCAGCCCGACTATGGAAAGGTCAGAATACGGCCAGTGTACCTGTAGTCCCTCCGCCGACCAAAAGGTTCCAAAAGAGATAAGCATAACTCCAACGCCCATCTTCATCTTATTCTCCGGAACCTTGGAGAGCTGCCGTGAAAGCGTGGCACCAACTCCAAAAACAAAGAGTGCGGTGACCGTTGCGGCAAGGGAGGCGGTTAGAAGATGTCCTGATGTCGTGCCTAAAGTTAGCACAATAATTACGACCTCAAGTCCCTCTAGGAAGGTACCTTTGTAGGCAACTGTAAAACCTATCGGATCCACTGAGCTTTTCGTGGTGCCAGAGCGGTTCAGTTCCGTCACCTCTCGTTCGTAGATAGCGTCCTCATCGTGCAGAGCCTTTAGTCCTGACGATCTCAATATTGCTTTTCTGACCCACTGGAGCCCAAAGATTAATGTGATGACACCAACTACGGTCCTAAGAGCATAAATTGGTACCCCATGAACTAGTGCTGGTCCCAAGACTGCAACAATTACAGCTAGAGTCAAAAGTGCGGATACTGCGCCTACGAGGGAGGTCTTCCACCCCTTTGTTGTTGCAACCGCTAGTAGTATGGTAAAAGCTTCCACCATCTCAACCGCGCTGGCAAGGGCCACGGCTAAGATCACAACGGTAGTGCTCATGAAGTGTCTTCCTCCTACTCAGCTGGATCGGTTGTTCTACAGTAATTCAAGTTCGAGCGCAAACGCTACGGTTTTTCCAAAGCTTTGATGACGATATTCTATTGAGATGTTTCTGGATTTAGGTTTCTGTGTATTTAACAGTTGGTAAACGTTGGCTCGGTAAGCAGGAGTAACAGGTACTATATATGTGGCTCAGCGTAGATAAAAGCCACCTTAGTAGTTGTCCATTTGGAGGATGATAAACATTTTACCCTCAAGTAGTTGGGTCCTTTGGACCCGAAGAAGAGATACGTTTCGCAGATAGGAAAAGCCACATAGCGCCCCTTCTGCGTGAAAGTTGACGATGTGGAAGGAGTCAAGGTGAAGTTTGACCGAAGCGAAGTAGGTTCTCCATCTGGAACCCAAGAGAACGTAAGCCTTTCCTACGACGAGCCTTCAGTACTCGACACAGCTCATGTTGGAGATATCGTCGGTGCCTTCGGTACCGTAAAGGTAGACGAAACGCGATCGTCTAGATCGAAAGGCTGGCGAAGGCTTTTTACTTTACTTGCGATCATGGGTCCTGGTCTTGTTGTGATGGTAGGGGACAACGACGCAGGTGGAGTCGCGACCTACGCTCAAGCTGGTCAGGACTATGGGTCGCACCTTCTTTGGACACTACTGCTTTTGATACCGGTGCTTTACGTGAATCAAGAGATGGTGGTGCGGCTCGGAGCGGTAACTGGTGTTGGACACGCTCGTCTCATCTTCAATAGGTTTGGCAAGTTTTGGGGTGCCTTCAGCGTCATCGATCTTTTTATATTGAATGCGCTGACTATCGTCACGGAGTTTATCGGCGTCGATCAAGCGTTTAGATACTTTGGACTACCTCCCTATGTCGGTATTCCGGTTGCAGCGGTGCTCCTGTTTTTATTTGCGTCAGGTGGAAGTTTTAGACGCTGGGAACGTTGGATGTATCTCTTGATTGCGTTCAACTTAGCTGTAATACCTATGGCAATCTTTGTGCATCCCAACTACGTTTCTTTGGTCAAATACACGGTGATCCCAAGCTTTCCTGGAGGCATAAATGCGAGCCTACTACTGCTCATTATTGCTATCGTTGGAACAACGGTAGCTCCATGGCAGCTTTTTTTCCAGCAGTCAAACGTCATCGATAAGCGTATTACTCCAAAGTGGATACCGTATGAGAGAATAGATACGGCCGTTGGCGTTGTGCTAACAGAGATCGGGGCGGCAGCGTTATTGGTTGTGCCTGCATATGCCTTGGTTCATACCCATGCTTTGGGAAACTTTACGTCAGCTCTTGGTACTGCAATTAGTTTGAGGGCTCATGCAGGGTCGGTCATTGGCGACTTGTTTGCTTTAGTACTGTTGGACGCTTCACTAATAGGTGCATCTGCTGTGACTCTGTCGACTACATACGCTTTAGGCGACGTGTTCAATATCCGCCACTCCCTGCACTGGAGTCCACGACGTGCGCCAGCCTTTTATATATTTTATGCCGTGTTACTAGTTGTTAGTGCAGTAATTGTGCTGATACCAAACTCACCACTTGGTCTCATTACCACGGGCGTACAGGCGTTAGCAGGTATACTCCTCCCATCCGCGACAGTGTTTTTGGTTTTGCTCTCAAACGATAAGGTAGTTCTTGGGCCGTGGGTCAACTCAGTCGCTCGTAACGTCGTAAGTGGAGTTATCGTGTGGATCTTGATCCTGCTCTCGCTCGCCCTTACCGCAGCGACCGTATTTCCGAACCTCACCGGAGTACAGCTAGTTGACGGTCTAGGTCTCGGTGCAGTAGTTGGCGCCCTAGGTGGAGTAGGCCTTGTAATACGTGGACGAGCAAGGCGGCAAGACGTGCCGGAAGACCTAAGAGCTGCTCAAAAAGATAAGGCGGCGCTTGCAAAACTCAGAGAGACTTGGCGTATGCCTAAGCTAGATAAACTACCACGAGCAGAGATGAGTATGGCGCGAAAACTAGGGCTTGGAACTCTTAGAGTGTACCTGGTCTTAGCCTTTGTGATGGTAATCGTTAAGGTTGTCGAGCTGGCATCTGGTCACTAAATTATCTCGAAGTCCTTGCGATAGCCTTGCTGTACCTTAAAAGTTAGGTCGCGTACGTCTTTCAGAGCCTATCGATTCCACGGTAGTTTGAAGTGAAATCCGGAGCTTCGTTCCAAGGCGTCGACGACGTCATCTGCGAGAACCCGTCCAATAGGCGTTCCGGTGTCATCGACGACTACGAGTGAGCTTGATCTCGCCTCTATGAGTGTCTTGACAACCTCTCTCAACGGCGCATCTGCATCAATATAAAGTGGATCGTGGTCTTTGAGGAGGCTTGCGATCCTGTCGGTCGGCGAGGCCACGAATAGGTTAAAGAGTGGTAGATCGTCGATGTACCTCCCCTCATCGTCTACGACGACAGTAGCATCAATGTCGGGAGCGTGATCTTTTGCTTCTTTCATCTTCGTCGCCACGTCAGCTACTGTTTCATTGGGGTGCGAGAGTATAAGCACCGTAGTCATAAAGCCGCCAGCCATGGTCTCTGGGTACTCGAGAGACTCTGCAAGCGCCTCTGAAACCTCCGCGGGAAGTTTCGAAAGAATCTCATCGGCTTCGGCCCGACCTAGATCCCTAAGAGCATCGACGGCTTCGTCCGGTTCCATCTTCTCGATCAGTTTGGCGGCTACATCAGGAGGTGTGTCAACCATGAGATCTTCAACCTCGTCCGGTTCCATCTCTTCTACGGCATCGGCAAGATCTGAGAGGTCCATCGATGCTGTAAGGTCTTCGCGAGCGTCGTCGTCGAGCTCTTGAAGCAGGTCAGCAAGCTCTCCGGCTCTAAGTCTCCTAAGTCCCTCATGTAACTCTTTAAGCCTGAGTTCTGACTCCTCTTCACCAAAGGGTTGTACTAAGGACCAGTCGACTAATCCCGAGTCCACTTTTGCGAGAGCCTTTAGACCGCGCCGTTTCTCAGGGCCTGATACACCTACGAGATACATAGTCGAAGCGATCCAGGCCAAGTAGAGTTCTTTGGCTTTGACGACAGTTGCCCCTTCTACGTCTACAATCTGACGACCTATTACATCAGTCTCAAGTCTTAGTTCACCGCTACGACGTTCCCAGCGACCAGGACCGGCGCCTAGGTAGGTTATGTTCCGAGACGATGCGACAAAGGGTTCTATCCGCGATAAAGGTACTAGTAGCTCTTCGTCCTGAGCGCTGCCTTGAACGACTAGACCCTTGACATCTGGGTATCTTGCGTCGCCACTCCACTTGACTACGACATCTACTACTCGTCCGAGCGACCGTCCCGAGGTATCGTTTACCGACTTAGTTAGAACTACATTTAGAGGAATTAGGGAGGACCTTACTGCCTGTCGATCTAAAAGGGTCACCCTTCTAGTTCTTCGGATACTCACGTCTTTGAACTCGCTTTCCGCTACATCTTCTGTCTGTTGTAACGATGACGGTACATCTTCATGGCTTAGCTTGGCGTTTCAGCCTAGACGAACCTATATGTTTTCATTAACATTACACAACCTATCGCACGGGTGTACATAAATCCGTTGAATCTGACTTGTGTTCAAGGAGGTTTGTACGTCTGAGGTCCCGATAAGAATCATTTATCTCTCTCGACCGCCGTTAGATCTTCCGACCCAACAGCTGAGGGTTTGCTGACGGGTAGTAAAAGCCATCTGGGCGTTTGGTTGCGATAAGGTATGTACTCTTCTCCTAGCTTTGACTCCAAGTAGTGCTCTTCTTTAGGAACCACTACTCGATCGATGTAAACTCCACCCGCTAGTGAAAAAACGATGCCCATTAGGGACCTGTTCGAGATGCTCCTCCCCAGCGTAGACAGTATGGCTCCTAGGTATATCGGGTTTCTAGAGAACTTAAAAGGTCCAGTAGATACAACCTTTGTTTTGTCTTTGCGTGGATTCGGATTTTGTCTTTCCACGACCATTGTGATTGCAGCCCAGATAGAAAACAGACGCCCGCCAAGTTCGATGGATCTACCGATCTTCGCGAGTGGTCCTTTGAGCTTTGTACCTTTTTGCTTATTTCTAAGTCTTGAAGTTATAACCCCTATCTCTCCAAGAGACCCTACGAGGACAGGTGGTGGTATGTGGACAGACGCAACCGAGGTTCTAAGAGCCGATATCGATGCCATATGAATAAAATTATTAGCGAGTTTCTTAGAAAAACACTCTAATTTGTTGTTAAATTGCAGAGTCTATCTGGTTGCCAGTTGGGGACAGGTTTTGGTTAGAACTTGATGGAGATGCATTCAGGATCGACCCTAACTCCGACGCCATCTAAGATGTAGAGCATGCGTTTTGGAGAGGGCGGCTGAGCCAATGAGTCGAAAGGCTGTAGTACTTCTAAGCGGTGGCTTGGACTCGACAACGGTTATGGCAAAGGCCAAGTCTCAAGGATTTCTCTTGTATGCGCTGAGCTTTAGCTATGGGCAACGTCACTCTATTGAGCTTAGGAGTGCCGAGACGGTGGCACGGTACTTTGGCGCCGAGCATCAGATAATTTCGGTTCCCAATATCATGTTTCAAGGTTCCGCATTGACTACTCCAGAGATAGCTGTTCCAAAGGATCGTCTTGGCTCAAATGAGAGTTCTCAAATTCCCGTCACCTACGTTCCAGCGCGAAATACGGTGTTTCTCTCCCTTGCTCTTGGTTATGGCGAGGTCGTTGGAGCCTTTGATATCTTTATCGGGGCCAACGCGATCGACTACTCAGGCTATCCTGACTGCAGGGAGGAGTATCTCCATGCCTTTGAGACTATGGCAAATCTAGCTCTCAAAGAGACCGTCGAAGGTCGGGCGATGGTTAAGATCCATGCACCCTTGCTCTCACTTCGGAAAGAAGAGATTGTAGCTTTAGGGCTGAGCCTGGGCGTTGACTACTCTATGACTCTTAGCTGTTACGATCCGGATCAGGCTGGTCGAAGCTGCGGTCGGTGCGATTCGTGCCTACTGCGCTTAGCGGCTTTTGCTGCAAATGGGGTGATTGATCCTATCTCCTATGTGAATCTAGATACCTAAGGCGCTGATGAGATAAAATCCGATGTTTGGAAGCGACATCCAGGCACTATACTCGCCTTTTTAACTGTGTTGGAGGTTAGGTCGTGAGTAACGGGGCATGGAGCGGAAAGAGCTATCTGGCAGAGAAGGATCATACGGCTGAGTCTTTGCTGGATATTATCGAGCTGGCACAGAGCCTACGCAAAAAACGTGCTGCTGGTGTTGAAGAACAGCATCTAATTGGAAAGAAGATCGCTCTTGTCTTCGAGAAAGCCTCTACTCGAACCCGATGTGCATTTGAAGTAGCGGCGTTTGAACAAGGTGCGTCAACGACCTATCTCGGACCCACTGGCTCTCACTTAGGGAAAGAGGAGTCGGTAAAAGACAGCGCTCGAGTGTTAGCGAGGATGTATGACGCGATCGCATATCGAGGTTTTGCGCAAAGCACTGTCGAAGAGCTGTCCACATACAGTCAGCGACCCGTATATAACGCACTAACGGACGAGTGGCACCCGACTCAATCGTTGGCAGACGTTATGACGATGATGAACCACTCAGCCTCTCCGTTGACGCAGATCTCCTTCGTATTCATCGGAGATGGCAGAAACAACGTAGCTCGCTCGCTGCTTATCACCGGTGCGATGCTTGGTATGGATGTTCGTCTCTGTGCACCGAAGGAGTTGTGGCCAGACGCGGCTACGATTTCTTTAGCGAACTCCTTCGCTGCAAAGTCGGGTGCCAGAATCAAAGTTGACAATGACCCAAAAGAGGCATTGTCTAACGTTGAGTTTGTCTATACCGACGTCTGGCTCTCGATGGGAGAGTCTAAGGAGCTCCTGGGCCAAAGAGTAGAACTTCTATCACCGTATCAGGTGAATTCTGAACTTGCGGCGTGCGTCGGCCATGACGACTGGAAGTTTATGCACTGTCTTCCAGCGCTGCACGACGGGGCTACCAAGCAAGGGGTTGAGCTCATGGAGAGGTTTGGGACTGCAGCTTTTGAAGTTACAAATGAGATCTTTGAGTCTAAGAACTCAATTGTATTTGATCAAGCTGAAAATCGTTTGCACACTATAAAGGCGCTTCTGATATCGACCTTATCTTAAAGTATTTCATCTTAAAGTATTTCGGCCTATCCCAAACGAGGCAGATAGCATGGAAATTCCAGCGCCGCTGTAACCAAAAGTGGGAAACGACACGTCATCAACGTGTTCTTTTGCACCAAGTACGTAAAGAAGTGGAAGGTAGTGGTCTGGAGTTGGTATTGAGAGCTGTGCGTTTGGCCCAAGCGAATGGTAGTTGATGAGCTTTGTGTCGTCAGATTTTGCCAAAAGCTCAACGACTGTATTGTTGAAGTCGACGTTCCACTTGAGTGGAGGTCCACTTAAACCCTCTCTTGATCCAAAAGTTGCCTGGAGATTGTGCACTATATTTCCGCTACCAAGTATGAAAATCCCTGCTCCTCTAAGTGGAGTAAGCGCCTTACCAATCTCAAAGTGTTCTTTGGGATCTAGTGATGCGTCTATCGAGAGTTGAACAACGGGGATATCGGCGTTCGGAAACATGTGAATAAGGACAGACCATGCCCCATGATCAATACCCCAGCTTTGATCATGGACCACAGTTCTGTTGGGAAGTAATGCAATTATCTGTTCCGCGAGGTCTGGATCTCCAGGTGCGCGATAGTGGATTTTGTAGAGTTGATCTGGAAATCCTCCAAAGTCATGGATGGTTCTTGGAGCAGTCATCGCCGTGACCCCGGTTCCGCGCGTATACCAATGGGCCGATATGCACACGATCCCTTTGATCGGCGGAAGTGACTCCGCGTAGACCTTCCAACTTTTTGTGAACTCGTTGTCCTCAATCGCATTCATAGGCGATCCATGACCAAAGAAAGCAACTGGTACATTCTTGTTATTTGCGCTAGACACGTTCTTCCCCTTTTGGTTTATTGTTAGGCTGGTTGATTGTCATTGTGTGTACTCTCCTGTGCTTCTTTTTGGCAAGGCGGGGTAGCCGAAAACTGGACAAGCAGTTTCTTAGAGATATCATTAAGTGCCAGTAACTCTCCTTCGGCAAGGTGCTCAATTAGAACTTTCCTTACGGTTTCGACGTGAGAGGGTGATATGTCTTTGAGGAACGACCTTCCCCTATCTGTAAGTGTTACCTCAAGTCCTCGAGCATCAACTTTACATTGCGACTTCGTGATAAGACCTTTTTTTGAGAGGTTGTTTACTTTATAGGTTAGCGCGGACTTGTTTATGATGGTAAGGCGTGAGAGTTCGCCCATGCGCATTGTGCTATCTTTGGCTTGTGAGAGCCTAACCAAAATCTCAAACTCAGAGTGAGTGAAGTTGAAGTCACTTCGAAGCTGACTGTCAACACGCTGCTCGATTAGTTGAGAAGCCGCAAGAAAATTAGTCCACGTCTGTAGTTGCGCTTCGGAAAGCCAGTTGGTACCGTCCATACCTACAGTATATATGAAGTCCAAATTTGAACTAATGTGTCCGAGCTGACCTGTAGGCGGGGTTCTGTCCAGTCAAAGACCTGGGTAGTCATCCATCTATGCAGTCCACCTGAGGTTGTAGCCCAAAGGGGCTACGAGCGGGCCACTCATACCTCTACTTGACCTTGCTCCGGATGGGGTTTGCCGAGCCAATGGAGTCACCTCCATTGCGGTGTGCTCTTACCACGCCTTTTCACCCTTACCGACCAAATTGGCCGGCGGTCTACTTTCTGTTGCACTTTCCTGCGAGTCACCTCGACTAGCCGTTAGCTAGCATCCTGCCCTATGGAGCCCCGACCTTCCTCAGAGATAACTCTGCGACTACCCGGACAGCTCGAACACGTACAATCTAGTCAGTTCGTTCTTGTGTATGCCCCAACCCCGAGCGCAAGTTTGGACTCTTTGAGTATGACTGATATAGTTTAAATGTGAGGAATTGTCAGGTCTGTAAGTCTTCAGAGATGAGAAGAATTTGGTGATGACTGAAGGCTCGGCCCAGTTGCAAGCAAAGAATAAACTCAGCCGATCAATGGCTATCTTTCTTTTCTTTGTTGCCATGGTTGTCCTGCTTTTGGTAGGGGGCGTGATCGTTCAAAACGCTTCGCTAGGTGAGAAGTCGTGGCAGCGACCAGCGGTGGGTTCATCGTACAACGGCTATGCAGGCGCACCAGTTGGGTCTTCGATCTACCAGTCAAATCCATAGCATCACTCGCCGACCTTACTAACTGACCGAAAGTCGAGATCTAGTCACTATGTCACGTGGTGGAGAGTGCTGTCGCAAAAATGTGACCCACTGCTTGCCTTTCAACTATGAAAGCTGCTGAGCTCGACGAAGCTAAAGAGACAGCATTTGACTTGAATTTGTAGTCAAAGGGTCTTTCATAGTACTTATTTTCGAACGATACCTTGCAGCGTCCTTACCAAAAGTGGTTGATTAGTCACACTTTGATGTGTTTTTGTAACCTACTTCTAGAAATTAGGTTAGAGTAGAGATAGTTGTGTGTGAGGTGATGGGGATGACTTCTTCAGATCAAGACGTGTTGTTTGAATCGTGTTTTCCTAAGGCCCAGGCGGGTGATCCAATTGCCGTGAGTGTGCTCTGGAAGATGTTCTCTCCGACGATAAAGAGCTATGCGGCACGATTAGACAGCAATGCGTTTGACGATATTGCGTCAGAGGCGTGGATAAGTGTCTCTAAATCCATGGACAGATTTTCAGGCTCTAGACGTGAGTTTGAGTCTTTTGTCCTCTCCATCTGTAGGCGACGGGCTATCGATATCTGGAGAAGGGAGTCGAAGTTTGGCGAAGGAGCAGATACGATTTTGGAGCTGCCAAGCTCCGAGCCCACTCCAGAAGAGGTGATCTCTTCTCAGGAGGACCTCGAACACGTACGGCTTTTGCTAGAGGTCCTTCCAGAGAGGCAACGAAGTGTTGTAGCACTTAGATGTTTTGAGGACCTGAGTTTCTCAGAGATAGCTCAACTGAGTGGAAGCACTGAAAGTACTCTTAGGGTTGTAAATCATAGAGCGTTGGCGAAGCTAGCGGAGCATCTGACCAAAGATGAAACGATCGGTACAAAACTTCAAAAACAACGACTTCAAGGCGACCATCTTTAATGCGCTTCAAGATAGGTCTTGTGACTGTTTTATTACGAGTTGACGATCATGGGTGATGACCTTGTTGCACCTGTACGCGAGTCTCAATTAGTTGAGGCGGCGCTGGAGCCTGAGCCATCTGTATCTTTGAATTCAAAGATGCGTTCGTGGATTAGAAAGTCTGGTACCAGTAGTCCGTCCATGGACCTAATGAAAACTGGAGCGGTGTTATTGCTGACTCTATTTATAGGGACATCGGCTGCAACTTCGTTGAAGTTGACGTTATTCGCACCCAAGATACACTCTGACGCCACGACCACCACGAACGCTACTAACTCCGCTAACTCCACTAACTCCACTAGTTCGGGTACGATCCAACGAGCCGGTGTGGGAACTCGGGTGGAGGTTCAAAGGTCCTTAGCGCATCTAAATGGGGTGAATCTTCATAGGTCCAAGACAGTCGTGGTCCAGGTGCCGAGCACCCTTCCTCTCACAGGGTCTAGCACCCCTAGCTACAGCACAGCTTCGACTTCACCACCTGTATCTACGGTACCTAGTTATAGTTCTGTACCTACGACTACTGCCCCAACTCCCAGTTCGGTTGCAACAACTGTGCCAGCTACTTCACCAACTACCTTAGTGAAGGAAGTTCCGCCAAAGTCTCCAAAGGAACCCAAGCCGATAAAGGTGATTCCGCCAAAATCTCCAAAGGAACCCAAGCCGATAAAGGTGATTCCGCCAAAGTCTCCAAAGGAGTAGATACAAAGCCTCTCGCTATCGAGCTGGAGCCTCTGGCTGGATCTCCTAGTAGGTGTCCGAGCTGCGTCACTGTGAGATCGTTTGGGAGTCGTATTCTCGTAGATCAGACGACCTTGAATGGTTTGGGTGGGTTTGTGTTGTTGAGAAAGTTTTTTGGAGTTCGATGTAACGAATTCATCTCTTGATCCGATAGTTATATGTAGGTGCTGATATCTGAACCGTATCTAACCTATCAGGTATGAGTTTGCAAATACATCTCGATACCACGACTCGACATCACTTAGCGAGGGGCTTTTGCCCCTCGCTTCGTTTTTCGGCTTCGATGTTACTTGTCATGCGAAAAGACCTTCGGGACTCTCATATATCTATGTGTTTGGGAGAGTTTTGGCCCGTGACATCTCCGCCAACTCGATCTGGTACCGTCTCAACGCTCCTGCTAGGTGCCCATCAGATAGAGAAAGGATCCGGATCGCTAACAAGGCGGCGTTCGCTGCGTTGTTGACCCCTACGGTGGCGACAGGTACGCCCGACGGCATTTGGACTATAGACAAGAGAGAGTCTATGCCCTCTAAGGAGCTGCCCTTTATCGGGACTCCGATCACGGGGAGTGTTGTCGCTGAGGCTATCATTCCTGGAAGGTGAGCTGCTCCGCCGGCACCGGCGATGATCACTTCAAACCCGTTCTCGTGTGCTTTGGCTGCGAACGTTATCATGTCATGGGGTGTTCTATGGGCAGAGAGTACTTGAGCAAGAAATGGGACGGCAAAGCGTTTCAAAGTATCAATAGCAAAACGC
Source organism: Actinomycetes bacterium (assembly GCA_021784785.1). Classification (GTDB taxonomy): domain Bacteria; phylum Actinomycetota; class Acidimicrobiia; order Acidimicrobiales; family Acidimicrobiaceae; genus Ferrithrix. Next base: position 25,231 of record JAJYHJ010000048.1, read on the forward strand.
ATGATCTCGAAGTCAGAGTCGGATCCCATGACGACTGCGACCTTGGGACGTGTCATCGTTCTACCTCAACGAATGCATTTCGAGCGGCTTCCCAAGCGGCTTTTCGCGCCTGCTCGGGTCTAGAGTCCAGCGCGGTCACGTGTCCAACCTTGCGCTTGGGTTTTATCGTCTTACCGTAAAGGTGCGCCTTTACGGTTGGATCAGCGAGTAGAGAATTTCGATCTATCTGCCACTTTTTATCTTCGCTTGGGCCTATAAGATTTACCATTACTGCATGGGAGAGTAACGATGTGGAGCCGATGGGTAAAGCTAAAATAGCTCTTAGGTGGTTCTCGAACTGTGACGTTATGCAGGCCTCAATACTTAGGTGAGCGCTGTTGTGTACTCTTGGTGCGAGTTCGTTTACAAGTAGCTCGTCTTTTGTAGTAAGGAAGAACTCTACAGCCTGGACGCCTACAGACTTTGTGTGCTGTGCGATCTTTATAGCTGTGTCCTTGGCGCTATTGAGTATCTCTTCGCTGACATCTAGGTCGGTCGATACCTCAACGCAGATCCCATCTTTTTGAGTAGTTTGTAGGGCGGGATAGGTGGAGACCTCGCCCGCTAATGACGTTACAGTTACGATTGCGAACTCAGAGCGTATCTCTAGGTGAGGCTCCATTACATAAGAAGTTGTAAACGGACCGTCACCCAGTACCTGTTTTAGCTGATCTAAGGAGTCAACAAATATTACTCCTCTCCCGTCGTATCCATAGCGAGATGCTTTTAGCACAAATGGCGGTGGAATCGCTCTAGAGAATCCCTCAACTTCACTAAAGGAGTGGCAGATGAGATGCAAAGGTACGGGTATGCCTATTTGAGAGAGCTCTTTTCGTTGTGTCTCTTTGTTAGTGGCTACCCGAAACGCCGTCGATCCAGGTAAGAGGTTGCAGCCTCTATTTTCTAATTCCTCTACCGTCTGATGGTCGACTAGTTCGTGTTCGAAGGTGACGACGTCACATTTTCGTGAGAACTGGTACAAAGTAGCGGGGGAGTAGTCGGCGACGACCTCGTAGTTCGCTGCCAAGGACTTCAGAGACTCGTCTTTTTCGAGTGCGAGAACATGTACATCTACGTCCAAGGAGATAGAGGCTTGAATGAGCATTCTCGCAAGTTGTCCACCCCCGATGATACCGACTATGGGTCTGCGTCCGCTTGACTTCCAACTCTTTGACATCTTCCTCCAGCCTACGTTACTGAGAGATTCTAGAGGCTGTACTTGTCCGTAGTGGATATCGGTTTCGACATAACTGTTCTAGTTGGACCTTGTCCAATAGTAGATGAACTGGACATTTCAGTTCATTGATCGCGCAAGGATGCGCTCGCCTTGACGTTCACGTATATGTAAAGATTAAATCTTTTAGGTTCTTTCATTCAAAATGAACGACGATGTTTTGAGAGAAGAACTAAGAGTTAACGTATGAACGACGATGAAGTGCAGGCCCGTCGTCTCTATAGGGTGTATGGACTCATCGGGAACACTTCATCATCTTTGCTATTACTCTCGTAGGTTATGAATTTTATTGAAAAGCTAATTTGGCGTCTTGGTTTTGTGCTAATGTGACGGTCTGCGTGACAGTGAAGTTAGTTGAAGCTGCAACTGACCCGTTTGCCACGGTTGTCGACTCAAGTTTTTACTTGGAGGAGGAACAGTGGGCTTTGAGGAGAGTTATTCAGATCCAGGAAACTCGTATGGCCATGGAAGTTCTTACGGTTCGGTCTCAGTTTTAGAGGCTTATAAGCGCCTTTGGTCTAACTTTGCTAACTTTAGAACGCGTTCAAGCCGTGCTGAGTATTGGAAAGTGGTAGTAGCAAACCTAGTAGTGTTTTTTGTACTTTTCATTTTCGAGGCTATTGCGAGAAGCAACAGCTTCATGGTTTTGTACATCATCTACGGCGTTATTGCGCTCGTCCCTTCTCTTGCTTTGACGGTAAGGAGACTGCATGATTCGGACCACTCCGGCGGCTGGATATTTATATCTCTCGTCCCATTTGTAGGCTCCATCGTACTGCTAGTGTTCATGCTCATTAAGTCGACACCTGGACCGAATCGTTACGGTCAGCCATCGGTTAGCTGAGCTCCTTGTCTTCGAGGATCGATCTAGATAATCGTGCGAAAACGATTGGCAGTAATCTCCATCTGAAGACTTTTTGATTCATGAGTGGACTTGGGTATTTTTGAGAAACCATAAGTTATGTGCGACCTATCGGAACCGGTAGCAACTGAATCTATTGGAACTTTACCTGGCTTAAAGCAGGTATCTGTGAGCGTGACAAGGCTTTCGCTTGTTGCCAGCGTTGCCTAATGTCGTCGTGACGTTTGGAGCCTTTACAGATTTTTGGATCATAGGCTACCTTGTATCGATAGGAGCATTCATCGTCGTAAGCACTATGCGCATCGATACCTTCAAGAGCCAGATGTGCTAACATTCCAGCTCCGAGCGAGGTCGCTTCGATCTCAGTTGAGAGTTGAACCTTAACTCCAGCGTAGTCAGCAATGTGTTGAAGCAGAACTGTACTCCCGGCCATCTTGCCGTCAACCCGCAAGATCTCTATCGTTTTGGAGGTATCGTCCTCGATCGCCTCGACAATGTCAGCTACACTGTGGGCAATTCCGCGAAGTAGTGCATCTGAGAGTTCGTTGCGTCCGCTATCGCGACTTACTCCGAGAAAGACTCCGCGAGCTCCAAAGTCCCAGTCTGGCGTTGCAAGGCCACTTAGTGCGGGCACGAATATACATCCATCCGATGTGTCAGCCTGAGCAGCATACCGATCTACTTCAGCCGGAGGCGCACCGTCTAAAAAGGTGTTGCAGAACCACTGAAGAGACGATCCACCTGAAAGTAGAGCACCTTCTACACCCCACAATATAGCCTTTTTGGAACCCAGAGATGGAACTCTATAACTTCCATTTCTCCCTCTGCGCTCAAAGTTTGGAGGTTCAGTGCCCAAGTTCACGTCTATCATTACCCCAGTTCCAAGGGTTACCTTCGCGCAAGTTGAGCTATGGCAGTGTTGTCCAAAGAGCGAGGCCTGTTGATCGCCCACAAGACTGAGTAGAGGCAACTCTGCACTCAATCGTTTTGCAACCCCTAACTCTCCATAGGATGCAGTGATAGCTGGCAGGTAGTGGCGTTCGATCTGTAGTGCCTCAAGACGCAGGGGGTCGTACCCGGTGATGTCTTTGGTTGTAAGACCAGACATAGCTACGTTCGTAATGTCGGTTATGTGACCCACTCCTAGGTAGAAGGCTAACCAACTATCTAAAGTCCCAAGCGCTACGTCAGCTGGATCTTCTTTGAGTAACTGATGATTAAGTAGATAAGCGTACTTCGTGCCGCTTTCGTTGGGGGCAATTGCTACTCCCTTGGTCCCAAGCGAAAGGCAGGTGGCTGTGGTACGGAGATCTTGCCATGATATTGCCGGTGCGAGAGCTTTGATGTGTGACCTGCTCCAAAGTACCGATGTTGCCCGTTGGGTAGTGATCGCTAAACCTTCAAGTTGTGTTGGGTGGCTTGCGATTGCCTCTTCGAGTACGAACATTGCAGATTTGGCTAAGGCGTTCGCGTCGTATTCAATCTGTGATAAACCTTCATGATTGATGGTCAGAGGAACTGAAGCAACAGCTTTGACTTTTGCGTCGTTGGTGACGATCGACGATCTAATCGACGATGACCCAACATCAAGAACGACTACTGACATCTAGCCCCCTATCTTTCCGTGTTTTTCTGGGTCGATGGTGAGTCTTGCTGCGGAACAAGCGTCGAGGGTGCCGTTCTAAGTGCGACAAGTTGGCTTTGGAAGTCGGAACTACTCAAGCCAAGTGTGTTACGTATACTTTCGACATTCGTCAAGGCGATCTCAACCGCTTCCGACATGTCCAAAGTTGCGATCCGTGAACGCCTTAGTAATACGTCAGATAGTGTGCGGGCGCCTTCTATTTTAATCATGTACTCGACCTCTCCCTCGTAGATCTCTCCGTTGTTAGAAAGGTCGGAAGTCGCCTCAGGACCTCTTTTAGAGATGAGATCACTCACTGACAACGCCTCTGCTCCGTATCTGCCGATTAGGTGTTGTGTGATCTGTAACTGTTGCTCTAAAGAGGTAGAGACCTTTGAGATTCGAATGTCGACTTGTCGCCGAAGGTCATTTAGTTGATGCCGAAACACGGAGCCTAGTAGGGGTATCTTTTTAGTCGCCGACTTCTTGGAGATGGAAAGAACGTCACATACGATGTCAGTTACTTGTTCGGCCATCTCTCTATAGGTTGTGAGCTTTCCACCAGCCACGAAGATGATGTTTCTTTGGCGTGAGATTGAGTGTTTTCGTGAGACTTCTTCGAGATTGTTTTTGTTCTTATCCTTGACCAAAGGACGAAGTCCGGACCACCCACCGGTAACGTCAGCTCTTTCTATATCTGTGGAGAATACTTCATTTATGCCGCTTAGGAGGTATTGGACGTCGGTCTCATCTATATCTGGAGTAGTTACATCTCCAAAATACGGGGTATCGGTTGTTCCAAAGTAGGTATATTGGCCCCACGGCACGACGAAGACTCTGCGTCCGTCTGAAGGTACATCTATAGCAGCAGCGCTTTTCAGGGGTAGCGTGTTTTTATTTACAGCTAAGTGTACGCCTTTAGCAGGAAGGATCTCAAAGCCAGGCGGTTCCTTAAACAGTTGTCCAAGTCTTTGATTGGAAACGCCAGCCGCTACAACAACTGCCTTAGCGTTGATGGTGTAGTTTTGGCTGGGTCCAAGTGTTGATTCAAGGTGAAGTGTTGAACCGCTTTGTGATGAATCGATCCCTACTACTTCAAGGTACGTTAAAACTTTGGCGCCATAAGCTTTCATCGCTGTTCGAACAACGGTATTTACCAGACGTGCGTCGTCCGTCAAGGAGTCCGGGTAAAGCAGTCCCCCGTGAAGGCTTTCAGTGCGAATCTTCGGAAGGTTCTCAATCACCTGAACGTTCGAAAGAACCTTGTGTCGCGGAGCCGATCGTATTGATCCTGCCATGTCATACCCCCAGAGAGTCATGGAGTAGAGGTGGCGTTTTGCGAATGCAAACGCTGAAGACGTTGAGTTGATTGGAATGGTGAAACCGAGAGGTGTGACCAAGTGAGGTGCAATCTTTTGCAAGATGGAGCGCTCTCTCAGAGCTTCAGCCACGAGCGAGACCTCGCCACTTTCAAGGTATCGGAGTCCGCCGTGTATTAGACGAGACGATGAGGAAGATGTTCCTGAAGCAATGTCGGATCTGTCGACAAGAACGACGGAAAGCCCTCGGGAAGCCGCGTCAAGGGCGACACCTGCACCTGTCGAGCCAGCGCCCACGATTGCGACATCGAACAGCACCTTACCGTCTACGTCGTCGTCCCACTCGTTGTATATTGAATGATTAACCACAGATAAAAACTACTTCTAATTTTAGAGATTCTAACGTCGATACATTTTGCACTAGTTGTAAATGATTGTCAAATAGTAATAGATTACTGTTATAATAGTTCTTGTGAGAAGTCCTGACGAGTTATCCGATCTCTTTAGAGCCTCTGGGCGCAAGGTGACGCCTCAAAGGCGGAGAATCTTTGAACTTCTAGAAGGTAACTCCTCACATCCAACTGCAGAGAGTATCTATCTTGAGCTCGTGAAAGATATGCCCACTGTCTCATTGAAGACCGTGTATATGACTTTGAAGGAGCTTGAGGAGATGGGTGAAGTTCAGTGCCTTGACCTTGGGATGGGTTCATCTCGTTTCGACCCGAACGTTGACGGTGAACATCATCACCTCGTCTGTGTCTCTTGCGGTAAAGTTAGAGACTTTCAGCTGTCCCAGAATTGGGACTTGAAACTTCAGGTACCAGATGAGATGTTCAGCGTGTCTAAGGCTGAGATTGTTTTTAGAGGTACTTGTGCTACCTGTCGTGTTATTGGCAGCCGCTCTGTAGTTGAAAACAGCGATAAGGTGCATATTAGTTAGTTGTCTAAGCTGAAGGAGAATAAATGGCAGAACTAAAGAACTCAAAGACCCTTGAAAACCTAAAAGAAGCGTTTGCTGGCGAGAGCCAAGCCAACCGCCGCTACCTCTACTTTGCTCAAAAGGCTGACGTTGAAGGATACCCAGACGTTGCTGCATTATTTCGATCGATAGCTGAAGGTGAGACCGGCCACGCGTTTGGACACTTTGACTTTCTAGCTGAAGTTGGAGATCCAGTAACTGGGGCCCCTGTTGGATCAACAGAGGATAACCTGAAGTCCGCTATTGAGGGTGAAACCTACGAGTACACAGAGATGTATCCAGGGTTTGCGAAGACCGCTCGGGAAGAAGGCTTCGATGAGGTAGCCGATTGGCTTGAGACACTTGCCAGGGCAGAGAAGAGCCACGCTGGACGGTTTACCCAAGGTCTGGAGACGCTGAGCTAACATAGCCTAACCAAGTAGGTAGTTCGCGCGGGCGATGTGTGGAGCTTGGCTTTCACACATCGCTTCTACATTGAAGAGACTGGAGGATGCTATGACAACTACATATGATCCATATCACCCTAAGTATCTAATCGAGAGTGATCTGAGAGAAGAGCTTACCCGAGTCTTTGACCTCTGTCATGGGTGCAGGATGTGTCTAAACTACTGCGGGTCATTCCCTTTGCTCTTTGACGCAGTAGACGCTAATGACGGAGACGTTGAGAAGTTGACCGACGCTGAACAAGACGCTGTTGTAGATGAGTGCTTTCAGTGTAAGATATGTTACGTCAAATGTCCGTATATACCTCCGCATGAGTGGAACTTAGACTTTCCTCGTCTGATGATGCGGGCTAATGCAGTAAAGACAAAGAGCGGCAAGAAGCCGACACTTGAGTATGTGACTGATCAAGTAATGGCGAGAACTGATCTTATTGGAACGATCTCTTGCGCTTTAGCTCCTATCAGTAACAAACTTATTGGTGATAATAGTGGTTTAGTTCGCAAATCTATGGAGCGTTTTGGCGGCGTTTCGTCAAAACGCCTACTGCCCCCTTATGCCAAGATGCGTTTCAAACGGTGGTTCAATACAAGAATGAGGCCCTTTATAGAAAATAGAAGGGCCAAAGTTAGTGTATACCCGACGTGTTTTATCGACTATATGGCACCTGAGATAGGCAAGGACTTAGTTCAAGTCTATGAGCACAACGGAGTTGAATGTTCGTTGCCAATGGGTGTGAAGTGTTGCGGAGCTCCGTGGCTTCATGAAGGAAATATCGAAGAATTTAAAAAGGTGGCTAAGAGAAATGTAGTCGCTCTAAAAGAGGTTATCAAAGAAGATAAAGATATCGTTATTGCCCAGCCAACCTGTGCATATGTTGTGAAGAAGGATTATCCGATATATCTAGAGGGAGAAGACGCGAAGGAGGTGAGCGCGAGAACCTACGATGCATGTGAATATCTTTATATGGTTCACAAGAAAAAGGGTGGTTTAAAGACAGACTTTACTGGTGAGGTGCCCTCAAAGATTACCTACCATTCGGCTTGCCATCTACAGGCTCAAAATGTGGGAATAAAAGGCAGAGATTTACTGAAACTCATGGGCGCGAAAGTGACACTTGTTGCTAAGTGCTCTGGAATAGACGGTACGTGGGGTTATCGCAAAGAAAACTACGACTCTTCAAAAAAGATCTCTAAAGCTTTGGGTTCCGCCCTCAAAAAGACAGACTCCGATGTATTTGTTGGAGACTGCCATCTAGCCAACACTGCCATCTATGAAGAGACGCTTCAACGATCTGAGCACCCTCTTTCAATTTTGGCTCGTGGCTATGGTATTGCCAAGGAGTAAACCGCAACTCCGATGGGAGGTCTTTGTGGAGGTTTTAATAGTGGAAGGATCTAGAACGTGACAAGCAATGTGATTGAGTTGGATGAGATCGAAGACCTTAGGACGTATGAGCGACATCGCAAGGAGATGAAGACGGAGATGATCGAGTATCGACGTCTCCGAAGAGTAGCTCTCGGTGAGATTATGTCCATAACCTTTGAGAATAAAAAGACGATAAAGTACCAGATACAAGAGATGGCTCGAGCGGAGAGAATGAGCTCTGATGAACAGATAAGATCAGAGATCTTGGCGTACGGAAACCTTATTCCAGAGCCGGGTCAGCTCGTTGGGACGTTGTTTATAGAGCTGACTAGTAGATCTGAACTTATGCATTGGCTGCCGATATTGACTGGAGTTGAGAGATGCCTTTGGCTCGATACTCCATCAGGCAGTTTTCAATCCTACCCGGAGGCGGATCACGCAGCTCAACTCACTCGAGCCGACATTACACCCTCGGTTCATTACTTGAAGTTTGATCTCGACATCCAAACCCCGGAGACCTTTATCAACTCTCCGATCTCAGTGAGGGTAGCTCATGAGAACTACGAGGCATCCGCATACCTAAGTGAGGAGTTGAAGCGGTCTTTGACCATGGATTGGCAGTCCTGACTTAGTCAAAGAAGGACGTGTTGGCTATCATGGTCCTTGTGTATTCTTAGGACCAGCAGATGAGGTGAAAGGTGAACTTCGATCTTAGTGAGGAGCTGCGTCAGCTTCAGTTAACCGTGAGAAAGCTATGTCAGGAGAAGGTGGCTCCAAGAGCCCGGGAGATCGACACGTCGGGAGAGTATCCACAAGATATCTTCGATCTGCTCAAGAGTTCTCAGATGCTAGGACTTTGTATTCCAGAGACCTACGGTGGTTCCGGTGCTGGGATTCTTGGACTCACGATCGCCATAGAGGAGGTAGCAAAGTACTCAAATACTATAGCTCTGATGCTTTTGCTCACGAGACTCCCAACTGGACCAATTATGATCGCTGGATCAGAGGATCAGAAGGTGAAGTATCTCCCTCCAATCGCCAACGGCAGCCAGAGGGCTTCGTTTGCGCTATCAGAGCCTCAGGCCGGTTCCGATGTGGCTGGAATGAGAACAAGAGCGGTGCCGGATCCGAAAGTTCCAGGGGGGTGGATTCTTTCAGGAACGAAATGTTGGATATCTGGAGTAGTTCAGGCCGACTGGTTCACGGTTTTTGCAAAGACGGGCGATCCAAGCTCAAGAGATCATTCTTCGATTACCGCCTTCATAGTGGAGCGAGATTTCGAGGGAGTGAGCGTTCCAAGGGTAGACAAGAAGATGGGGGTTCACGGAATCGACACCGGGGAGTTGCACCTAGATGAAGTTCATGTTCCACCGGAGAACGTGATCGGTGAGGTGGGAGGTTTTCGTTTAGCAATGCTGGGACTGAACTCAATGCGACCCATCGTAGCAGCGAGGGGAGTCGGATTGGCGGAGGGTGCTTTGATGTATGCGGTAGAGTATGTCAAAGCTCGTGAGGCGTTTAATCAGACGATAGCGGACTTCCAAGGAATCCAGTGGGAGGTAGCAAAGATGGCCACAGAGATCGAAGCTGCACGCCTTTTAACCTACAGAGCGGCTTGGTTGGCTGATCAAGGAAAGTTTACCAAAGAGTGGGTTCCCTATCTATCGATGTCCAAGTACTACGCGACAGAACTGGCGGTGAAAGCATCGTCGCTAGCTGTGCAACTTCTCGGTGCCGCGGGGTATATGGAGGACCATCCGACAGAACTCTACTATAGAGATGCCAAGCAACTTACGATCGTAGAGGGAAGCACCCAAGTGCAGTTGGGACTCATAGGAAAGGCAGTCGTGCATCACGATATTTGGTGGAACTAGAACCGAGAAGTCTTACGATTTGGAGTAGAAATAGTAGAGGGAGTTAGAGGACTCCCTCTACTTGAGTATCCATGACTGATTTCTCTGTCAGAGTTCTAAAATCGGCAATTTCAAATGGATCGTGTGAGAAGAAGAATCCCCTTTACGTCTCCGCTATTCCCGGGGCGTATCAGTTGATAAGTGTTCTAGCTAAAACGATACTTGACTTACGGATAACGTAGAGGAATCTATCACATCCATCACCTATTTCCCGGTATTACTACCATTAGAGGTAAGTTGACACCTAAGAATCGGAAGCCGTCAGTTGTACCGCAACATCTTTCCCAATAGGTTCTAAGCATCTGAGTACCTTGAATATGGCGATCCCCGAGGCTAAAGCGCCAGACGTTTACCGGGTAAAGTTAAGATCACGATCGTAACTTTACCATATGCACAACAGGCCAACCCTTCGTCAAAGGCTCAAGATCTCTGATATCCATAGGACTTATGAAATAAAATTATCTTGTGCAAAATCCGTCGGCAACCAAGCACTGTTAGCTATGAACGTACTTGAGGTGGCGACCGCCGATACGCCTAAACCTTCAATGCTTAAGTTGCATATATAGGTGTTTCCAACCCATGTCTGACTATTGGGTCGAGGTTGAAGCGTAAGGGAAAGTTGTGTGTAGCTGTTTGGTGGGTAACTCTTGACACTTGTTGGCAAAGCACACCCTTGTGTGATTCCGTTGGAGACCGAGGCAGTCCCCCAACCAACGTAGAAGTAGGCGTTAGTACCTGGTGTGAGAGTAACAAGATTTGGACCTGGGTCGTATGCGATAGGGTTATCTCCT
>JAJYHJ010000148.1:0-28191 GCA_021784785.1 Actinomycetes bacterium
CTTACCTAAGTAGGCACTGTCCCAAGGCATACATCCTCAGACAGCATATAAGTGGTATCGTGTGGGTACTTTACCTGTTCCTGCTCGTAAAGTGGGACAACTCATATTGGTGGGGGACTTAGAGTTATAGCTATCTGTGTCTAAGTCAACCGTTATATATGCACGGGCGAGAGTGGGGCCAAATACCTCAACTGCACTGGGGCCAGATTAGTCAAGTGTTTTCACGCGGTGGACCCTAAGTGCGAAAGCACCTCTGTCTTTAGAGAAATTGTAGATCTGAGTACTGCCGTTGGACGCTCATGAACCTTGCTCTCTTGGAGGCATAGGTTTATGGAAATATTGGAGTTGCAAGGCTGTATCCAATCCCATGACGTATCACACGTCATCGGCGGGGAAGTTTTGGTAAATTTGCTCATCTACAGCTTTTGGGGAGGTTTACTCGTCAAAAAATGGAGGACCGCTAGAAGTGGTGGCACCCCCAACGGGATTCGAACCCGTGTTACCGCCGTGAAAGGGCGACGTCCTAGTCCACTAGACGATGGGGGCATTTAGTTATCTGTAGAAGACACTATAGCGTCTCTTAGAGACCATGAAGTTCCTTGAGGCGAGTCTTGAATATCAATTCCACTAAGTACTAGGAAATCTCGAATCTCATCGGACTTTGTAAAGTTCTTTGCAGAGCGTGCTACTGAGCGCTCCTTCAATAGAAACTCGATAAATGGTGCTAGCAAAAAAGATTTATCGAGGGATTTAGATGCGGCTTCGGATCCGAGACGAACGACCATGCTTCGAAGGAGAGCCCTTCCTTGCTTATCGAAGTCCGAGAGCAAGGTGTCGGTTGACCACTCCGTTAACGTCGATTCAAGCTCCAAAATCTTTTTAGAGGCCTCCTCGAAGTTTGATATATCGATCGCAGCTTCGAAGTCTTTCTTCAGACGTATGAGTTCTGCTTCTAAAGGATCGGAGGCTGTTGAGGTTCGAGCGGTGTCCGTGGTCTCTAAAGTGACGCGATCTGCGCCTGTATCAAAACCCGAACTCTGAGTTTTGGCGCGAGGAAGGAAGGTTGACATTGAAGATGTAATGTTGAGGAACGTCTCAATATCCATCTTTTCCCCCGAGGGAATCTGCGTTGTGTTGCCGTGCTTTCGTAGGGTTACTGTGCCAATCCCTACCGTCTCGACATTTCTAGCTGCAAGATCGAAGATGACCCCGGAGTGCTCATCTACTCCCAAGATAAAGGCATCGTCTGGCAAGGCGTTTTCGAGGATCTTGATGCGATGCTCGCCCATGTAACAGTATCTCGTATCGTGAGTGCCACCCTCTTGGTTGTTGAAGTGAGGAATAACTGCTACTTTTAGAGCAAATAGTTTTTCAAAAAGTCCAAGCCCCACTTCCCATCGAACTTGTTCCCCGGCTTTGTATATTTCATAAACAGGTAATGTGAAACTACCTAGGGTTAACGCAGCCGCCGATGAAAACGTGACGACCTTAGGTTCGAGCAGGATTTTCGATAGTAACGATCCCAAGCTCAACTCTTCCCAGACCCTTAATGCATACGTGGGACTCCCAGGTCCAGCAAATAGATACTGAGAACGCTGCAGCTGATCATAAAATACGTCCTGCTCGTATCCTCCTACTTGCTTTAGTGACCGTAGTGATGCGACTTTGAAGCTTTTATTTAGAGACACTCGAAAGTATTCAAGAGCTTTTTGGGAGAGTTCGTCTGCGTTCTCCTGAAAACCATAGGGTGTATCAATAACACTATAAAGAGGCTCGACGGAGTCGCGCTGAGAAAAATCCAGCAGCGATCGATGAACCTTTACCATCGTTGGGGCCGTCTCTCCAGACCCCATCACGCATAGCGTGCCTTGGTGACGTGTCGCTGCTTGTTGCGTCATTACTGTGCAAACACTCCTTGCGCTAACTCATTTAGGATAATGTCGGTTACCTCTACTGGGTGTTGTGCATGGAGGTCATGATGACCAGTTATCCAATATTCGGAGGAAGCGACGTTGGAAGATCTCCGAAGCTCGGCCACGGCATCTTTTTTTACTTCAGGTTCGTGAATATCTCTGTTGATTGCGGTTACAAAGACGAATGGAACGCTCAGACTAGGAAATATATCTTCCGGCGACTGCTTCCAAAGCTCGTGGAGAATTTTCATGTGGAGATGTCGTGGAAGGTTGGCCTTCATAAAACCATTTTCATCTTCGGTAAAGTTAGCTAAAGCACCGTCTATAGCGCTGATCGGGAACTCCGCCAGATAGCCGTCGAGCATCTTAGATAAGGACTCAAAGTTCTGTCTTTTAGGGACTGGAGGTGACAATGTAGCGGCACACTCTTTCCATGTGGGGAAGTCACGTTTTAAAGAGCGATAGCCACCGTCTATTAGGACGATTCCCTTCACCTCGTATGGGTACCGAAGAGAGTAGTTTTCTACCACCGAACATCCAAAAGATTGCCCAACTAGAAGTATGGGCTTCGTCAATGTCCCGTTAGCCACCATCACCGATAAAAACTCATGTATGTCGCTAACAAATGTATCATAGTCATATCCAGTTTCAGGTTTGTCGGATTGTCCGTGTCCTCTTTGATCTAGAGATACGACCTTCATGCCCGCCTTTTGGAGCCTCTCTCCGACATCTACGTACATCTTTGCATTTGAGGCAAGACCATGTAACATGAGAATCGCTGGGCCTTCGCCCGCTCCCCAAAGATAATGCAAGCGTAAGCCATTAGATAATGTGAGATAGTTTGATTCCACGTTTTTAAAACCTTTTTTAGTGTGAACATGTTCCTAACTTTCTTTGCAGAATTCGACTCCTGTTATAGAAACCCGGAAACGACCACTCGATCCAAAAGGCAGTTCGGTTCACTATGTAGGCGCTCTATCACTCGTAAAGTGGTTAATGAATCCTCTAGACTCCAAAGCGGCGTCAGTCCTTGTAAAAGCGAAGTTGAAAAGTCGTCTATCATTGCGTCATAAGGCCCTTTGGATGTTGAGGTTAGGTGACTCAACTGACCTTTAGTATCGCTGATCATGATCTCTATATCGCTCGAACTAGGTGTGCATGCCCTTTGAATCTCAATTGATTGCTTGGATCCGATTACTTTCAGAAGTTGACTTTCCGATGAAATAAATGAAGTGTGCACAAAGGCAACCTGGTTCTCTGGATAGTCAACTACCATCGTTGTCCGAAGGTCTACACCCGAACTTTCCGCCCTTTCCGCCCTAAAGGACACTTGCTGTGGTGTGGGTCCAAGAATCTTCAGTACTGGGGACAGGGCATAGACCCCAATATCCCATAGAGATCCTCCGCCTTCGTGTAAGTTCATTCGATATCCTGACAGCGGCTTTAACATCCCTGAAAAGGTTGAATAGATAGTCTGTACTTCGCCGAAGTCAGCTCCTTCAACTAATGAAAGTGCCAAACGATGTCGTGGATGATACGCCGTCATATAAGCCTCTGCGAGCACTAGCGAACGCTTTGAAGCAGTACCTCTCATCAAATTGAAGTCGGACTCAGAGATTGCCATCGGTTTTTCGCAAAGGACGTGCTTGTTTGAGTCAAGAGCCTTAAGTACGGACTCAAGATGTAGGTGGTTTGGAAGTGCTATATAAACGGCATCGACCTCGTTGTCTTGCAGGAGATCAACGTAGTTGGAGTAGTTGCGTACTCCTAAAACTCCTTGGGATTCGTCTTTATAACTTCGCGAGGAGACAGCCTTTAGTGTTGCAAATCGAGAATTCAAAATCGCTGGAACTACGCCTATCTGTGCTACGTGGCTTGTCGCTCCAATTACGCCAAACCTAATCGGTGTTGCGGCGTTCATGAGGCCGCCGTTGTGGCTCTGTGGGCTTCCTCAAGTACTGCTATGACCTCTCTTACTTGAGCTGAGTTGACCTCTAAAGGGGAACCTAAGTGGATGTGGTCTGCAAAGTTTTGCCAAAATCCAAAACGCTGAGGCTTGGGTAATGCAACTGTACGGTAGCTAAGTGTGCCGGGACCTTCGTACTTTGTCAGTCTCAAACTAGAAGGAGCCTCAGCGAAGTGATAGGACTCCACTACGTAACCATCTTGTTGCGACACTGATTCTTTCGAGATCGGTCTGTACTCTCCGACGATAGTCCCCTCGGTGCCTTGAATATAAAACTTAGGCTTTCTCACAGCGGCTAGGTCGCTCTGAATGAATGTAGCTTCGCGACCATTTGAAAATCTCATGCTGATCGTAATTTGATCAAGATTCGACACCTCAAACCATTTTCTTTTGTGTCCAATTGCGCTTATGGAGCTAGGAGCTTCGTCAAAGAGCAAGAGGGTCCAGTCGATGTAGTGTGCTCCCCAATCGTAGGCAGCCCCACCTGAGATGTCTGTATCGGAGTGCCAGGCTCTGCAGGGATGATCGAATGCGCCAACGAAGGTTTCGATATTGAACACTTCACCGACTTCACCACGATGGATAATGTTCCGAAGAGCCCTAAAATCTTGGTCCCAGCGACGGTTCTGGTTAACCGTCAGTACAAGATTGTTCTGTGCCGCCGCGGCAATTAGTTGGTCAGCTTCGGCGACAGTTAGACACATCGGCTTCTCCAGCACAACGTGTTTTCCTGCTGTAAGCGTCTCAAGAGCGATTGCAAAATGAGTCGAGGGTGGCGTTGCTACCACGACGACCTCAACTTCGCTTGACTCTAGTATTTCACGATGGTGAGCGACACTTGTTACCCCTGGGAACTCTCTCTCTGCGGCGGATCTCCTTTCGAGATTAGGGTCGACGGCGGCGACGAACTGGAGCCCTGGCGTGTTATTGACCGCATTTCCGTGAAACTGTCCCATGCCACCATAAGGTCCATATCCCACTACAGAGACGCCAAATGGCTTGACTCGATCGGTTCCTAAACTCTGGTAAGTCTCGATGAGGTATCGGATCTCTTCATTTGCATACGTTAGGGACCTAAAGTCGAAGCCAAATACGTGAATAGTTCCTTGACCAACTGAAGCTCGCCAACTCACGAGATGATCTACCATCTTTATGTTCACTGACGCTATGGGTTCCACTTCCCCAGTTGATTGAAGTATAAAAAGTGGAGATGATACGGGAGCCTCTCCCGGAGCCCTCCGAAATACTGGTAGAGCCCGATTTATCTTTAGGAGCCATTCACTTGTGGGGAGCTCTTTAAAACTAAACTCGACACTGTCACTTAGCTTAATAGAGGCACTGTCACTCAAAAATACAAATAGATTCCCCCCGTTGCCGAGGGCCGCTAAGACTTCGTAATCTATGAGCGACTGCGATGGAAGCGTTACTTTTCCGCCGGCCCGCAGGACTTTTGTTGCAGTATCTAGATCGACGGAGTTAAATAGTCGACCAAGGTGATCGACGTCCAGTTGATACCTTGGTAGCACTAGGTAGCTATCTTGCAGGTTTACATACGAAGAAAGTTGCATTATTTAATGGAGTTCCTATTCAATTATGTAGTTGGGTGGCACTCCTGCGGAAAGGATCAGCCTGTCATAACCTCAGTAAGCTCGGAAACAATCCACCCTAAATAGCTATAAACGTCAGATATAAACCTTAGTTCGTCGGAAGGTAACTGAGTCGGGTCGAACAGATCGTCTTTTACTCCAACGATTTCGGCGATAACTAACCTCGACCTATTTAGGTCTTGAAGCAAAGAGTTGGCTTCTTGGAGAGTCAGCACTTCTTTTTCGATTAGAAGCGATGAGCTAGACGCTAAAGAAGCTGAAATCTCAATTGGCCTTTGATCTTGACCATCTTCGCTGAGGTCATATTCTGCTTGTTCGACCGGGTCTGAGTAAAGGGGAGGGTAGAGACGCCAGGTGAGAGACCGATCGGTTGTACTCAAGTTGGAGATCTGCATGAGAAAGTCAGCGATGATAGTCTTATCATCTTTGGGTAGCTTGATCTTTATCGAGTCTTTCCCACTCTTTTTGAAAGGAGACTTCATATCTGCTTATTTATCCTGTTGCATGGTAGCCCATAGGCCGTAAGCGTGGAGTTTATTTACATTCCGCTCCGACTCGAACTTTGAACCTGACGAGACAACTGCTTTACCTTCATTGTGGATCTGAAGCATTAGGGTCGTCGCCTTCTCTTTGGAGTAGCCAAATAACTGCTGGAGGACGAAGGTTACATAGTTCATCAGATTTACGGGGTCGTTCCAAACTATTACGACCCAAGGCGAGTCGACTTTGAGATCAAACTCCTCCTCTGTTTCAATCATTCCTCCTAAGCTGGCCACTACTCACCCACCTTTCGGGGAACCGTTACTTTGTAGGTAGATCTTAGAATGATGTTGATATTGGCACTACCCAAACGTTTATTCTATTAACCTACCATCTCCTGTTAAAAAGCTATGTTGTGTGCTTGAAGCTGGGATCCTTGGTTGTTCCGAACCTGCTTGATCTTGGGGGATCTCAAAGATCGTTGTCGGATCATCTTGGTTACGTGATGCCTCGTCTTCAAGGGTGCCTCTTTCAAAAAATAGAAGGTTCATCCAAAGCGCTGTCATCCAAACAACTGTCGCCCCGGCAATATGGAAGCCTACAAGTAAAGCAGGTAGGTTCGTAAAGTACTGCGTATATCCTATGGCACCTTGAAGCGCTTCAACGACGAGCAAGAAACGACCAACCTTTTGTACGTCTTCGGGTGCTCCACTCTGCTTTAGTAGGAGAAGTCCTACGAGCGTTAGACCTATTAGTAACCACACAATGTCGGCGTGCAACTGGGCGACATCTCTAAGCTTAAACGGCAATCTCTGAGCTATAGGACTACCACTGTGCGGTCCTGAACCTGTAACTGCAGTTCCTACGAAGATTACAGCTCCGAGAACGAGTAGGACCAATCGACCCCAGAGCACCGTCTCTTTTGATACCCGTCTCGTCGGCACGCGATCGTCGGTGGCTGAGTGTGCGTATAGTACGATTGCATTCCAGACGATCAAGATTGCGAGGATAAAGTGGGCCATGACATAAGGAGGTGCGAGCTTGGCGAGCACAGTTAGTCCACCTAAGACTATCTCGGCTATGAGCCCTCCTACTAACCCCATAGCGAGCCAGGCAATATCTTTACGAAACGGCTTGCGCAAGAAGGCTGCTAAAGCAGATAGCATTACGATTGTCGATGCCCCAATGGTGATGAGGCGATTGACGAACTCGACCATGGGATGGAATGAGTCTGCCGCCACTAGATGGTTAGCGGTACAATCGGGCCATGTTGGACAGCCTAAGCCGGACTGTGTAAGTCTTACAGCACCCCCGGTCACAATTATTATCGCAAGAAAAACAAGTGTAGCGAAGGAGAGTCGCCTAAACGTTATGGGCGAAACTTTCCAGTTTTTAAACCAATTTGTCCACTCTTTTGTCACAAGACCAATCTAATACCGATATCAGGTTCTATTGAATCTGTTCTTAGAGTTCTATAAGGTATTGGCTAGGAATCCCACTTGAAGAACTTAGCCGCCAGAGCGGGAGCAGCAACTGCCCATATAATGAGCACTATCCAGGCAGAGGTCGGTATTATGCCTCCAACTCCAAGGGCGTGGTAGAAGATCTCTGAAGTTGCTTGGGCCGGCAGTATCTTGGCAAGATCCGCTAGTGGAGTTGGCAACGAGCTTACTGGAAAGATCATTCCTCCTAGGAAAAGAAGAATCAAATAGACTGCGTTGGATACACCTATCATCGCCTCGGATCGTAAGGTACCTGCTAGGAGAAGTCCAATTCCCGAAAATGCAACGGTGGCAAGGATGGCTCCAACTATGAAGGCAAAGTAGTTCCCATTTGGGTGCCAACCAAGGAAGAGACCGAGTAGAAATAAGATCAATAACTGTACGATCTCAACTACAAGGATTGCAGTGATCTTCGCGTATAAAAAACCACTTTTACCCAAAGGAGTAACCCCAAGTCGTTTGAGGACGCCGTAGGTTCTATCGACTGCCGTAGCAATTCCCTGAGACACCATTCCTGTAGCCATTACAGCGAGAGCCATGGTCCCAGGTACCAAAAACACCGGTCGTGAGTGTACTCCATTGGGCAGCGGAAGGACTTTGACGACTGTGAAGCCCAGCAGGAAAATTACAGGAATCAAGATGGTAACTAACAGCGACTCACCCTGGGTGAGCGATAATCGGATTTCGGATTTAGCCTGTGCTAGATACGCCTTCAAAGTCGTGTTCTCCGGGTTGCGCTGATCACTTAGCGACCTCCTGTTGTTTCGTTAGCGAAAGATATATATCTTCTAGCGTCGTGCTTGCTGTTGATAGGTCGGTAAAGTTCACATTTTTATCGGCCAAATACCGGGTTACTTGGGCAACTAGCTCTGAGTAGATGTCTCCTCTGATTACGTAGAGGTCATTCCCAAAGGGTCGTTCAAGACGAACCTTTAGGTGAGTCTCGAAGTCGACTTGATCGATTGGAAAAGAAGAGCGAAAGGTAATCTGGGTCTCGGAGTGCTGGGACTTAATCGTAGAAAGATCTCCGTACGCTATTGAACGGCCTTTTGCAATGATAAGTACTCGGTCTCCTAGCTTTTCAGCCTCGCCCAATTCGTGCGTAGTGAGTATTACCGCTGCACCTTCGTCTCGAAGTTTGGTAATTAGGTTGCGTATTACAACTCTTCCTGCTGGATCTACACCAGATGTTGGTTCGTCTAGCATCACTACCTCGGGGCGCCCCACAACGGCGAGCGCTAGGAGGAGTCGCTGTTTTTCTCCACCAGAGAGTCGCCGAAAGGAAGTTCCTTTAATGTGGTCAAGTTCGAGGAACCGCTCGAGTTCTTTGGGATCTATGGGATTCTGATAGTACCCCGCAAATAATGCCAAGGCCTGCGACGGGGTCATTCTTGGATTTACGCCTCCACCTTGTAACATAACTCCAATTTTTTTTCCGAGTTCACGCTGCTGTTTCTGAGGGTCGAGACCAAGGACCCTGACTGTACCAGATGAAGGTTTGCGGAACCCCTCTAGTGACTCGATGGTGGAAGACTTTCCAGCTCCGTTCGGTCCGAGTACGACCAAGATTTGACCGGTTTCAGCTTCAAAGCTGAGACCCGCGACCGCCTCTTTGGATCCGTATGCAATGTGTAGATCCGAAACCTCTATAACTGCCATGGTTTGACACTAGTCTCTAATGTTAATGATCGATATTAAATTACTTCGGGAACAGCGGGAAGAGACGACTAAAAGACTTATGACACGCGATGTCGACGTCACTTTGCTGGATAACGTTTTGGAGGTCGACTCTAAGTTGCGGATGGCAATGACAGAACGTGACAGACTAAGAGCGGAGATCAATCGAGTTTCGAACGATGTAGCGGTTACAAAACGACAAGGAGACAAAGCTAAGGCTGAGGAACTCAGGACGCTATCTAAAGAGCTGGGTTCGAAGGTAGTGCTTCTTGAGAGGGAGACTTCGCAACTTGAAGAAGAACGTAGGCAGTACCTAGCAGTGATTCCTAATCTTCCAGATAGTCGCGTTCCAGTTGGATCCTCAGAGGAACAGAACGTGATCGAGATGGTTTGGTCTAAACGAACCGGGGAGATGCCGTTCGCACAGTTTGAGATTGAAGAGTTTCCTCCTCATCAAAGGGTGCCACATTGGGAGATAGGCGAACAACTTGGAATTTTGGACCTCCCCAGAGCTGCAAAGATATCTGGCTCGATGTTTCCAATGTTTAAAGGAAGTGGTGCAAGAGTCGTTCGGGCGCTGACATCTTTTGCTTTGGATGAGCACGAAGATGGCTATCTAGAAGTGCGCCCACCAACTTTTGTGAAGCGCCAGACTATGGTGTCAACTGGACATCTGCCTAAGTTTGAAGAAGACGCTTACCATATGGAGGTCGACGATCTTTTTGCTATACCGACCGCAGAAGTTCCGCTTACGTCGATGTTTAAAGACGAAATTTTAGAAGAGCGTGACCTGCCAATTCGCTTGACCGCGGTGACGCCTTGTTTTAGACGGGAAGCCGGCTCTGCGGGAAAAGACACACGTGGACTACTGCGACTTCACGAGTTTGATAAGGTCGAGTTATTTTCGTGTTGTACCTACGAACAACGCGATGAGGTCTTTAATGACATCTTGGGAAGAGCGGAACATATTTTAAGATCCTTGGGCCTAACTTATCGCGTAGTACTTCTCTGCACTGGAGATCTTGGTATATCTTCTGCTAGGACTGTCGACCTGGAGGTCTATGCACCTGGAGTCGATAGGTGGCTAGAGGTCTCGTCGGTTTCGTGGTTTTCTGACTATCAAGCTCGAAGAGCTAACTTACGTTATCGAAGAGCAGAAGACGGTCGGGTAACGCTGCTAAACACAGTCAATGGTTCTGCTCTAGCATGGCCCCGCGTTTGGGCTGCGATGATGGAGATGGGAAGAGAGGCTGACGGGAGTGTTACGTTACCCGCCTGTCTACACCCTTATCTAGGCGGCCGGAGCAAAATATCTTCTTCAGGA
Organism: Actinomycetes bacterium; assembly: GCA_021784785.1. GTDB lineage: Bacteria > Actinomycetota > Acidimicrobiia > Acidimicrobiales > Acidimicrobiaceae > Ferrithrix. The sequence goes on from JAJYHJ010000148.1 coordinate 10,470, forward strand.
CTGTTAAGTTGATAGATGGGTTTAGACACTTTGGGAAATTTACGCTAGGTTTGCAGTTGTGAATACGTCTCAACTGATATTTTCAATAGCGCTCGGTGTAGTTACAGTGGTGGTGATTGGCTTTGCACTCTATGTTGTTTCCACAACACTCTGGGGTGATAAATGGATTCGGAGGTCAAAGTGAGTCCCTCTTCGACGATGTACAAGGGAAAAACCGGACAGTGGGCATTTGTTCTCCACAGGATTACTGGTTTTTTGGTTTTTATGTTTATCCTGCTTCATATAGTGGACGTATCAACACTCAATAGTCCGCATATCTATAACTCTATTCATAAACTTTATGGCAATGTTTTCCTCCGATTGTTTGAGGTCGGCCTGTTGTTTGCACTGCTTTATCACGCGCTAAATGGTCTACGAGTGGTGATGATTGATTTCTTCCCGAGAGCTATCAAAAACGAGAAGGGTGTCTTTATGTTCATGCTCTCCCTAGCGGTGGTCATGACTCTAATTGGTGCAGTATTTATATTGAAGCCGTTCGTTACTGGGAAGGTGTGAAGTGGCATCGACTATCAAGCGTGACTCCATGGAGAGCGGATCTCAACGACGTTCGTCAAGACAGAACTTCGAGACGTGGTCATGGTTGTTTATGAGGCTCTCAGGGATAGTTTTGTTCTTCTTGGCTCTGGTGCATTTTTTCATTATGCATATTATGCATGATGTGACGACTACTACAGTGGCTTTCGTCGCTGCGAGGTGGTCAAATCCACTTTGGCGAGTTTTTGATTGGCTCCTTTTAGCTCTTGGCCTTTTGCACGGGACGAACGGACTGCGTTACATAATGGATGACTATGTACGATCCCCGATAAAACGAATGATCGTCAAGGCTACTGTGTATGGAGTCTCAGGAGTACTATTTTTCATTGGCACCCTAACGATTGTCACCTTCAAGTAGAACAGCTGTGCTGGACTTCTAGTCTTGATTTGGCGAGTTCTGGCAACTAGAGCATCGCCCCAGTACCGCGAAGTGGTTTTGCCGCAGTTTGAACCCGTACCGCTCTGAGAGCGTCTTGTTAAGAGTTAAAAATATCTCATTTGGAACTTCGATTACAGAACTACACCTATCGCACACAAGGTGTTGATGAGGGTCGTCACCTAGATGATAGACGGCCCGACCATGTCCTAAATGGACATGGTCCACCGCTCCGATACTCTCTAACGTTTCAAGTGTCCGGTATACAGTCGAAAGATGTATCTCTGGGTAGCGTGATGATACCTTTGTCGCGATGTCGTCGGCGCTTTGATGGCTTGGCCCCTCCAGAAGTACCTCAAGTACTGCACGTCGGGCAACGGTGGCCTTTATTCCTCGCCGCCTTAGCTCTTGAATCTGTGCCTCTAGAAGGTTGTCCACATAAAGAGTCTACTGAGATGTCTCTAGACGGTAGCCGAGGCCCCTGACGGTCGTAATGACCTTGGGTTCAGAAGGATCCTTCTCCACTTTGGAGCGGAGCCGTTTTATATGTACGTCGAGGGTTTTGGTATCGCCTGAGTAGTACGGACCCCACACCCGATCGATGATCTGCTCTCGAGTCAGAACTCTACCAGGATTAGAGATAAGAAACTCAAGAAGTTCAAACTCCTTCAGCGGAACTTTTACGACTTCCCCTCGAACTCTTACCTCATGTTTGGAGGTGTCGAGGACGATCTCACCGACTTCAATACTATCGTGCTCAATCTTTATATCAAGGTTGTCGCCCGGAGTCCTTCTCATCACGGCTCTCACTCTTGCCACTAACTCTTTAAGTCGATAGGGTTTTGATATGTAGTCGTCTGCTCCAACCTCGAGACCGACTACAGTATCGATCTCTGTTGCCTTCGCGGTAACCATTATGATTGGGACTTTGGACCTGGAACGAATCTCCCGGCAGACATCTAACCCCGACTTTCTAGGGAGCATGACGTCTAAGAGAATCACGTCTGGCCTAAATTCGTCAAACTTGCGTATCGCCTCTTCTCCATCGCGGGCCGCTTCTACGAGAAACCCTTCTCGTTTTAGACCTAATGTAAGCGCTTCGATGAAGGACTCTTCATCTTCGGCGACTAGTACTATGGGCTGGGTTCTTGTCATGTCTCCTCATGCATCTTTTGGTAGCCAGACTGTGAAGGTTGACCCCTTGCCCTCTTCTGACTCTACTGTTATATGCCCCTCGTGGTTTTCTACCACGTGTCTTACTATAGAGAGTCCTAGCCCGGTTCCACCCGTAATTCTTGAACGGTTTTGATCGACTCGATAAAACCGTTCAAATATTCTCTCCAAGTCTCTTGGGGGGATACCTATGCCGTTGTCCCTTACTGAAAGAGTTAACCAATCGACAGAGTCCACGACCTCCAGCTGAATCTGGTCGTTTTGATCGGAGTACTTGACCGCGTTGTCAAGGAGGTTATATATAGCAGAGATCATCTGACGAGCATCTATAGATATCTCGGGCGTGTCTTTTGGTAAAACTATATCGATGGAAACATCCTTGAGCGAGGCCGACGTGGAGACGCGAGATACGGCCTCTTGAATAACTTGATCGATTGGCTGATTTCGTTTCTCGGTGGACCCAGACGACTCAATTCTGGACAGATCCAGCAGGTCTTCGACGATTCTTCCCAATCGAATCGCTTCTTTTTCGACCCTGGAAGACAATCGAGCCAAAACGTCGGGGTCGCTTTCGATAGACATCGTCTCAGCTAGCAACTGCATAGCTCCAATCGGAGTCTTGAGCTCATGTGACACGTTAGCTACGAAGTCTCTCCTTACGTCATCTAGCTGTTTCTTAAGTGAAATGTCTTCTAAAGTAGCGGTAAATCCAACCACTTTTTGATCCTCGATCAACGGCGTCGCCTTTGCGAGAAAACTTCTTTTGGGAGGCCCGAATAGATCAAAGTTCTGATTTGTATAGTTTCCCTTCGCCGCCTCGTGGATCAAGTTCTGAAATTCTTTAGCCGTGAGTGCGTCGCCGTAGGAGGTGGAGAACATCTTTTCTGCCTGGCTATTGGCGAATATGATCCCCCCGTTAGAGTCACATACAACCACTCCCAGATTCAACGAGTTCAGACCCATCTCAAGGTATTTGACTTTGTTAATTGAAGGTTGTGGAGAACTGTGTTGTCCGTTCGAATCGTGAAGCATCTAAGACCCCTTCATTGTAACTTTAGATGTCATAACTATCACTCTAAAAAGACTTCCTTCGAGTTCTGTCTAGATCCTCAGCCATTATGAGTATAAAAAGGATGGAAATGTCATGAAAGATCATATAATGTATTTAAGTAAATAATACTCAAGGAGGAATACAGTGAGCAGGATGCTCCTAGATGTCAGCTTGTCCCCCAACCCTTCAGCTTTGCCTGGCGGATCTATATTGCAGAGCCTCGCGAACGGGGTTGGGGGTTGGGCGTTGATCGTTGCGCTTGTAGGTCTTGTTATTGGTGCCGCTACTTGGGCGATTGGCGCGCACTCTCAGAACTACCAACAAAGCTATCTTGGTAGGAGGGCCGTATTGGTATCTGGTGCCGCCGCTCTACTTATCGGCGGAGCGCCAGCAATTATTAACTTCTTCTTTCACCTTGGACTCGGTATTAACTGATGTTGACCTACGAGATCGGTTCCGTATTTTCAGGGGTGGCAGCTTATTTTTTGAAGTTGCTGCTTAGGACTCTTTCTTACTCCTTTGACAGAGGTCTTGAGTCAGTTTTCGTTTGGTTGATTGGAGCTTTAGGAACTACAGTAAGGAACTCTACGATTTTTGACCCGACGGCCAGATTTTTTATCTTGGAGTATAGTTATGTTCTGCAAGTGGCACAGGCGCTAGCGTTACCTGCTCTGTTGGCTGGTTTAATCTATGCAGTCGTTACCGGATCATTGGTTGAGACGTTGAAGGTTGCTTTTTTGAAGGTGCCTCTTGCGGCGATCGTAGGATGTGGCGGAGTAGCTCTCGTTGCTCTTTTCAATGATCTCGTGGAGTATATCTGCGCTCCACTTGAGTCGAGTTCGGCGACTTTTTCTCGTTTGCAACTCTATGCAAACGGCGTAGGGTCCACTAAGTCAATTCCAATCTTCATAGTTGCGTTACTTTTTCTCCTTGGGGTATTTGCGGAGGTGGCACTTTGGTTAGAGTTGATCTTGAGAAACGGTGCTCTTTACCTGGTAACCGCTACTCTTCCTTTGGCTAGTATCGGCATCTTGTTTCCTTGGGGCAGAACCTGGCTGCGACGTACAGTCGAGGTAATTGTGGCCCTTGAGATGGTGAAATTTGTGGCGTTGCTAGGTATCTGGCTTTCTCTTTCTGCGGTTGAACAAAGTACCCTGGGAGGGAGATCTCAAGAGGTTGTAAGTACATTTTTGTCTGGCGTTGCTATGCTTCTCGTCTCCGTCTTATCTCCCTACCTCGTTGTTCGGTTGATACCGCTAGCCGATCTGCATCTGGCCGCTTCCATCGAAGGGGGAGTTTCTAGTTCTCTTAGACGATTGGGAGGTTCAATTGGCACGGCGTTATCCGATAGCGGCGGAGAGGTGAACTTTGATCCGTGGCCGAACGTACCTTTTTCTAACGAGGCGGTCGACCTCCCTCCCTTTGAGGGTGCCCCACCTGTCTATGAGATGGTTAGTTCGGTCAAGTATTCACCGTTTGCTCGAGCTATGTACGGTCTTGATCCTGATGTTGAACCGACAGATGAACAGATAGAGAATCTAATGAAGGAGTATGGAGTCGATATGAGTTCGCGTGAAGATCATAACGTCATCCGGGAGCGTGACGAAGGAGACCTAGGGTGAACTTTGCTCTATCGAGCGCAAAAAGTAGACCACTTCTGTTAGGTCTATCTGTGTTTCAAGTAGTTACTGTAGCCATATCCGCCTTTGTCTTATTTATGGCAGCCATCGGATCACATAGTACTTTTGCCTTTATCGTGGGTGTGTTAACGTCGGCTACCACTTTGTTGCTAGGTCTGTTCAAACGAAAAGGAAGACCTTTCGTCGTTGTTGTTTTTATCGCTTTGAAGTTCTTCTTTTCTAAAGAAGCGGTTCGACCTAAACGTATTCATCGAAGAGGGCAGAAGGTTTTTAGTTCAAAACTTTTCAAAGGAAAGTCTAAGATGAGACAGCAGGGGAGACCGATTTACAATGTCCAAGTACTGGAAGTAGACTCAGCCAGTGTCTGCCTTTACCAGGAAAGGTCGGCCGTTGCCTCTTTGGGTTTTGCTTTACCAAAACGTACCTACCTATATAGTTCGCAAAATGAATTGGAAAAGATCTCGTTACTGTGGGGCGAATTTTTAAGTAAGTGTTCAGATTTGGTGGCGTCTAATTTAAAGACCTATTTAAGGGTAGATGTGGTACCTCCTTGGCGCTGCGACCCTCCTGATTTTGATGGCCTTCTTGGTATTGACCTTTGGCTTCAGCACGACCTTGCTGCGCGAAGTTGGTCCACAAGATCGTCGTTTTGGATCGAGAGTAATGTCAAAAGAAGTGGCCTAGGTCCATCTCCAAAGTTGAGGACATTATCGGGGGAGGTAACGTCGCGATTCGCGACACTTTTCGATATGTCCCTTGAGTTCCCTACAAGGTATACGCGCAAAGCGCCAGCGAATGGTCTGGTTGGTCGACTAGCGGGAGGACTCCAGTCGCTGAACTCGGATGATCTCGAAGAATACTATCAGGAGGTTCGTGTCGGTCCCCTTGTGTATCGATGTTTTGAGGTGACTAGGTGGCCGAGCGGAACCTTAAAGGCTGGAGCATTAAACCCCCTGTTTCAACCGAGATCGCCGGCAAGAACGGTAGTGTTAGAGACCACACCTTTGGGTCGAACCAAGTCTCTTCGAAAGGCAGAACGAGAACGGTCTGAAGCTCTCGCCAATAAGATGATGAGACAAAAAGCGGGATATGTGGAGAAACTCTCCTACCACGTAGACGAGGCTGAACTGGGCCGACTGGAGTCGGAGGTGATCGGTGGGCACGTGTTGTTATCGTACCGTACTCTTTTGGTCATATCGGCACCAACCCTCGTTGAACTTAAAGACTCGGATCGAGAGCTATTCTCGTTAGCTTCGAAGGTGAAAGTGGAGTTGACTCCACTCGATGGCCGCCATATGGAGACTGTGGTAAAGATTGAAGAACGGACCGGTATTCTCTGATGTTTGAGGCTAACTTTACAGATACCTCAAGGTCGCTAGGGATCTTTGTCCCATTAATGAACTCCGAGACCCCGCCGTGTAAGAGGGTGGGAATCGGAGTTGCAGCTAGTGGAGGTGTCTTTAGATTCGATCCGTTCGAGCTCTACGAGTCGGGCTTTATCTCCAATCCCAATATCTCTGTTATGGGTCGAGTAGGGCGCGGGAAAAGTGCCTTTGTCAAAAGCCTGCTTTGGCGAAGCGCTGAATACGGACGTTCATTTTTGGTACTAGATCCTAAGGGCGAATACCAAAAGTTTGCAAAGATTGTTGGCGCGCAAACTGTGCGTTTTGAGTTAGGAGGGAGAGAGAAACTCGACCCCTTCTTGGATCTAAATCCCTCGACTGATACACGAGTGGAGGTCATCTCCATCGTCATAGAGATAGTTAAGGCGGTGCTCGGAAGATCTTTGGACGCGGCTGAGTCCCTGGTCGTTGAGGAAGTGGTTGATCTTGAACTTACAAACGTGTCAAGACCGACCCTTGAACACCTAACAACGCTATTGGGTGAAAACGAGGGATTACTTGGCGGTGACGCTACCGTTGGTGTGAAAAAACAAGCGACTATAAACGTCCTTTCGGCGCTAAGAAGACTTTTATGGGGAGACCTAAGTGGGCTCTTGGGTACCTCGTCAACGAGCAGGAATCTAAGCCAACGGGCTGTTGTCGACCTGTCCAGACTCGTTGAAAGCGAGCTGTTTGCGGTTATGGTAAATCTAATTTTGGCCCAAAGATTCCGATCAATGAGAGATCAGCAAATATCCAAAGGCTTTGTTGTTCTAGACGAAGCCTGGTCGGTGCTTGAAAGTCGAGAGTCGGCTAGCCGTTTTCGGTCACTTTTTAAGCTGGCTCGTTCCTATGGATCAGCAAATCTAGCTGTTACGCATAGATTATCTGACTTGGGAAGTACCGCCCCTCAAAGCGATAGGGCAAGGAATGCCCTATCGCTAGCGGTCGACTCGGAGACTTTTGTGCTTTACGGACAACCCCCTTCTGAGATCGATAGAGTCTGTGAGTTTCTGGGACTGCCGAGACACTTAGGGGAGCGACTCCCTAATCTCCCAAAAGGTGTAGCGCTTTGGAGCGTTGCTGGGAGAACCTACTTCGTAAGGCACGTACTGCATCCGTTCGAGCGAGAAGTTATAGACACGGATCAGGCGATGGTCTCTACTATCTTCGCAAAAGACGATTGAGAGGTGCAACCATTGACCATCCACTCGTTATTAGTCACATTATTGCTTCTGGTTTTGGCCTATTTAAGCAGTTTTGGAACAAATAAAGATCGTAGGGGATCTAAGCAGGCTATTCAGGGTATTACAGGTGACGGTTTAATCAAGTTATGGCGCCGTATGGACTTTCGTACAAGGAAACGTATCGTTATCGGCAAAGGAGGAAGAGTAAAGATAGGTGCTTTAAATTCTTTAGTGGTCTTTGGTCCTACTCGGTGTGGGAAAACCAGTTCAGTACTTATACCGATGCTTTGCAACTTTGACGGATCCGCAGTGGTTACATCGGTAAAGAATGACGTTTTTACCAACAGTCACGCTGCCCGAAGTTTGCGTTCAAAGACGTTAGTGATTTCGGAGTATGAAGGAGACAGAGGTTGGAGATGGGACCCAGCAGACTACGCGAAAGACCTACCTGCAGCGCGAGAGGTTGCCCATCACATGGTGATATCATCGAACGAGTACCGCAACTCAAGCGGAGATGCTAAGTTTTGGTACCGCTTGGCCGAACCGTTGTTGACCGGAGTTTTGTTAGCCTCTTGTACTGCTGACAGCCTTGACGAGCGAAAAGTACTTTGTAACTTCGAAGATCTCGACTTTTTGTTAAATCGACTCGACTCTATCGGAGAACAGGATCTGACTCAGTCGATTCTTGGCGTACTTAGAAACGATGAACGTCATGCTTCGTCAGTACTAATTACCGCCCAGAGCGTTCTTTCCCCACATCTTCAGGCACTTGAGCTGCTTCATGATGCATCTTTCGATCTTGATCTACATGACGTCCTTCATAATAGAAGCACTGACCCCTTCACTATATACCTTATTGCCTCTCTGTCTAGCCAGGAGCGCCTCGCTCCATACTTTGGAACGATAATCTCTTTAATTGGAGCAACTTTGTTGAGAGAAGAGCATGTTAGATGCGGCGTTCTCTTCGCTCTTGACGAACTGGCAAACGTTGCCCCAGTGTCTGATCTAGCGAAGTTTGCCTCGGTAGGCATGTCTTTTGGACTGCAGATGGTATCAGTATTTCAAGATTTCGCTCAAATCAGAAACGTATATGGAGATTCCGCAGGTACTGTCGTCAACAACCATGGAACCAAGATATTTTTTGGTGGTATTACTGACCCGTCGACCCTTGAGCTGTTTCGCTCAATACGTCCTTTAGAAGAGAAAACTGGTGTCAGAAACTGGCCTGATGTCTCCGAACTTCGTTTTGGCGAAGCGTTGGTACTTGAGCCTTTTCGAGCTCCGTCGAAGATTCGCCTCTTACGACGATCTTCCACAAAAGAAGGAAAAAAATTTACTTTTGGCTAAAAGGTGACGAACAACAGACATGAGTTTGCAACAAGTCTCCAACCATATGGAGCTAATCCAAGGTGCATTGGATGAGGTTGAGTATCGTCTTTCGACTCTGATGCTTTATGCCCAAAGTGGTGAGTATAGGTTCTTAGAGCGCGCGTCGAGGGATGTAGCTAAAGCTTCGGCTGTACTAGTTCAGCTTGAGATCGAAAGGATGGATCTCTTTTCTAATGTGAAGCCTCCCGGATCGATTCAAACTACTCTTACGGATCTCTCAAAGTCTGCCGAAGAACCATGGAAAACTGTCTTCGAGGAGAAGAGCCGCATCCTAAAGCAAAAGCTTGAAACTATCACCGAACTACAACAAAAAGTGCGGTCGATCTGTCAAGAAAAAATAGAAGTTATAGACGGCACCTTGACACTTCTAGGGGGAAATGGTTCTGTCTATAACTCATCAGGGCACAAAGATGCTAAACGTTCTTCGATTCTAAGCGAGTCAGCGTGAGTGGCTCATACTATATCGCCCTTTCCGGGCTAAATGCCGCACAAAGTGGACTCGACGTAGTGAGCCAAAACATTGCAAACGCCTCCACTCCTGGATATGTAAGAGAGCGGCTCAACCTCTCTGCGCTTGTTGCTCCCACTACCGGTGCTGGTGAGGGCGTAATGATACAGTCCGTGTCGCTCGTGTCCTCCGCTTTCCAAGCCAATGCGTTAAATGCAACGTCGGCACAGCAGGGGTACGCAACTTCCGTGTCTCAGGTGTTAAATACGGCACAGAGTTACTTGAATGAACCTTCAAGTAGCGGAATCTCAGAGCAACTTGCCAACTTCTGGTCGGCTTTTGACGGAGTGGCTAATGCACCGACACAGTTAGCTCCTAGGCAGCAACTTATCACACAAGCTCAAAACTTGACCCAGACCTTTAATCAGTTATCACAAAACTATGTCAACCTATACAACTCGACTGTCGGCGCCATCGGAACTAATCTTCAAAGCGTCAACTCAATGTTGTCCCAGGTGGCACAGTTGAACACTCAGATCGTGGCCGCAGGCCCGGCGAGTTCAAATACCCTCATTGATCAACGCAATCAACTCGTCTCAAACCTTGCTTCGTCGATCGGTGTTACAGTTCAAAACCAATCTAACGGATCGGTGAATCTGTTAGTTGGAGGCGTTATGGTGGTTCAAGATGGGGTTAACTCTAGCCTCTCGGTCAACGCACCTACTGCACCGCCGATGCCGGCCTCTTCGTCAGTTTCTGTCGTGTCGTCCCAGGGTGGAGTTGCGTTACCTCTTACCTCAGGTACGATCGGAGGGCTCTTAAGTACAGTGAACTCCTCCCTGCCGAGTTACTCGTCATCTTTAGACCAAGTGGCATCCTCTCTGGCGACTACGGTTAACAATCAACTTGCAGCGGGAGACTCTTACCCTAATAACGGTACGACTGCTCAAAGTGGAGCGCCTATGTTTGTATTTGGTGGAAGTGGTACGGCCAACGCTCTAAACTTGACTGTAAATAGTGCTCTCGTTGCCGATCCTTACTCAATTGCAGCTGCAGGAAATCCTCCCCAAGGAAATAATGACGGCTCTAACGCTCAGACGATGGCGGAACTGTCTTCCTTGTCGAACGGTCCAGATGCGATATATCGTACGATGGTCGGAGGGGTTGGGCTGGATGTGTCTAACGCGGGATCCTTGCTTAGTTCATCCCAGGTGGCGTATCAGAGTAGCTACCAACAGTTTCAGAGTGTCTCGGGAGTATCAACGAATCAGCAACTAGTGGACATGCTGAACTACCAGCAAGGATATCAAGCGGCTGCGAAGGTTATCTCCACAGTTTCTACTTCTATCCAATCTCTAATGCAGGCGGTATAACTGTGTATACACTTCCACTTACCCAGTCAGCTATTTCTCTTATGTCAAGCACCAACTTGAACTTGGATCAAAGTCAACTGCAGGTGTTGCAGAATCAGTTGACGATCGGCCAGAATATTACTCAACCATCGGACAATCCCGCTGGAGTTGTGGCCGTTATGAACGTAGCATCCCAGCAGGTTCGTTTCACTCAATATCAAACGAACGCCCAGAGCGGACTAACGGTTGCGCAGATGGCTAACGGTACTTTAAACGATGCTGTTAGCGTGCTTCAAAGTGCGAGAACGACTCTGTTGCAAGCCGGCAGTTCGGCCGTCACCCCGGGGTCGGCGTCAGGTTTAATCGCCTCGCTCCAATCAGATTACAATACTTTATTGGGCATGGCCAATACGGCATATATGGGAAACGCTATCTTTGCTGGTACTTCTGGGTCTCAAAGCGCATACGACGCGTCGGGAAACTACCTCGGAGCTGGCCCGTCTCCATCTACTACTGTTGGACCAGGTTTTCAAGCTCCGACTGTGGTTACCGCTCCGTTTGGCCAGAGTGGATCTCCAACAAATGTGTTTACGGTCCTTAAACAAGCGATTACAGATCTACAGTCTGGAAACTATTCAGCTGTCTATCAGAGCGACCTTAAGAGCTTTGATGCATCTTTCAATCAGGTAACCTCGGCTGCGGCGACTCAAGGGGAGTATGTTCAGGAGTTGCAATTTATGCAGAATCAAGCGATTCAGTCTCTACAAAATGTGCAAACTCAGTATGGGAACTTACAAAATATCAATTACCCCCAACTGACAACGCAATATAGCCAACAGTTATCAAACTATCAGATTGCTTTGCAAGTCGTCTCTCAGGCAGTGCAGCCGACTTTAGCAAAGTACATATAAGTGTAAGGTCCAACTTTAGACATCAGGAGGAAGTGTGGCTGAATTAACAGCTCGAAACGTAGCTACAATGCGTGAGGAAAGTCAATTAAAAAGCGATATTGGACCGCGAGACTTGGTGTTCTCCTTCCCAATTGGCATACCGGGTTATCCAGACGTTAGAAGCTTTCAACTCTTACCGTTGGGCGTCGAGTTTGGACCCTATCTTGCGCTTAAGAATCTAGGTTCTGACTATCCGGTCTTTGTAGTAGTGCAACCCTCGGCCGTGGTTGAGGATTACGTTGTAGATATAGATGACCTCCACCAAGGTCTACTGGGTCTCGAAAACGGTGTTGCGAACGTGCTTGTATTGATAATTGCGTCTTTAGACCAAAAAGATAATTTACCTAGAGCGAACCTCGCGGCACCTTTGGTTATTAACTTAGATAATATGTTGGGCTTCCAGGTTCCGCAAGGAAATCCGGAGTTCGTGATGGACCATAAGCTTTCAGTTCCATTTAAGGACACATCGAGAAGCTAGATATATATTTTGATACTAAGGCGTTTCCTTATCTTCGATATCTAGTTCGTTAATGTCGACGGCAGCTTCTTGGTTTGCTTTTTCTAAGGCCTTAAAGACTTCTTGACGGTGGACATCCACCTCTCGAGGGGCTTCTATTCCTATTCTTACTTGATCTCGATGCACGTCTAAGATAGTTACGACTATATCTTTCCCAATTACGATTGACTGATTAGCCCGTCGGGTTAGAACTAACACTGCGCCTCCTTGCGCCCGCTAAGGCACTATATGCTACCACGGTAGCCCTTACAAAGATAAATCTCGCTCGCATAGTGGTTACGTAACCATTATGCGCTGTCAAAAGACAGGTTTGTAAGACTTAGTGTACTAGGTATTGCTTTAGATATTTTCGAATTTGCCGACACAAAAATATGTCTTTCAACGACCGCCTAAAAAGAGAGTTGTGTTATGTCGGATACTGATAACGAGAGAGTTGATGTACCGGAAGAAGTTGTAGAGTTTCTTATTGAATCCAACGAAAACTTGGATCGGCTTGATCAAGATTTGGTAGCACTTGAGACTGATCCTTCGGACAAGGATCGAATCTCGTCGATCTTTAGAACTATCCATACAATCAAGGGTACATGCGGATTCTTAGGCTTTACTCGACTGGAAGCCGTGGCACACGTTGGCGAGAACCTCCTATCGAAGATTAGGGATGAAACATACAGCTTAGATGCGGAGAAAACCGACGCCTTGTTAGAGATGGTGGACTCGGTAAGAGGTTACTTAGCGCAAATCTCATCTACCGGAACCGAGGGAACGGAAGAGCACTTTGAGCTCATTGCAAAGCTTCAAGGTCTAGTGGATGGCACTTCCGCTCCGAAAACTAGAACACGAAAAGCCGTTCGAACCAAATCCGTGTCCGCGAATGCGTTTGTCTTTTCTGATGAACCCGAGACGAGTACTTCAAAGAGTGATGTCGAAGAGCCGGCGACTCCAGTCGTAAAAGAGCCTTCAATTGAACCAAAGGCGAGTTCGCCTTCTAATGAGCCGAAGAATCCTCCAACAGAGGTCAAAAACTCCATCTCAGACTCGTCAGTGCGTGTGGATGTGTCCCTGCTCGACAACCTTATGGACCTAGTAGGGGAACTCGTCCTTGCGCGTAATCAGATACTCCAATACACGTCAACTGATAGCTCGTCGACTTTATCGGCTACTACACAGAGACTAAACCTAATCACCTCTGAGCTTCAAGAAAACGTGATGAAGACGAGGATGCAGCCTATTGGTACGGTCCTGACCAAGTTCCCAAGAGTGGTTCGAGATCTGGCTATCTCTTGTGGGAAAAAGGTTGACTTAGAGTTTGAGGGGAAGGAGACAGAACTAGATCGGACGATTATAGAGGCCATAAAGGATCCTCTTACACATCTGATTAGAAACTCCGTTGATCATGGAATTGAAGTACCAGAACAGAGGAGATTGCTGGGCAAGAGAGAAAGTGGCGTGCTGAAGATCTCAGCTTACCATGAAAGCGGTTACGTCAATATAGAGATTACCGACGACGGCTCTGGGATTGATCCTGAACGGATTCGAGCTAAGGCGGTGGAGAAAGGTCTAATAGCACCTGATCTAGCAGCTAGATTGACAGATAGAGAGACCACCGCGTTAATATTTGCTCCCGGGTTTTCGACCGCTGAGGCAGTTACGAACGTTTCGGGTCGTGGTGTCGGAATGGACGTGGTAAAAACTAACATCGAAAAGATCGGTGGGAGCATCGATGTGATTTCTGTCCCTGCACGAGGGACAACATTTAAGATCAAAATTCCGCTCACACTAGCTATCGTTCCAGCGCTCATAGTTAGCTGCTCTGGCGAACGCTACGCTATCGCTCAGACCTCTCTGGTTGAACTCATTAGGTTAGACGAGGAACAAATAGCGAAGTCAGTCGCAGTGATAGATGGAAGAGCCGTTCTGCGCCTTCGTGGCAAACTTGTTCCGCTGGTTGATCTTGGCAGCCTCCTAAAGGCTCGTTCAGCAAATGACGTCCACCTACTCGACTCCATAAACGTCGTTGTTGTCCAAGGTGAGCATGGTCCCTTTGGTATATCTGTTGATGGAGTCGTTGACACTCAAGAGATAGTGGTAAAGCCACTTGGTAAACAGGTGAAAGACGTTGGAGTCTTTTCGGGTGCAACCATCATGGGAGATGGTCGGGTGGCGCTCATACTCGATGTGGGTGGAGTGTCGAGTGCTGGTGCCTTAGATGGAAGCGAGTCTCACGGCGTCGGCCCTAAAGAAAATGGCTCGGAGGAAGATAGCGGACACGATTCTAAAACCCTGCTTGTGGTAAAGGCTGGAGATAACTCAAGGCTTGCAATATCGCTCGAAAGCATAGATCGTCTCGAAGAATTCGACGTTGGAGATGTCGAATGGGCTGGGGGTGCGCCCGTGGTTCAGTACCGAGGCGCTATTATGCCTCTGCTTTGGCTCTCATCTGCGTTAGGTTCTGTCCCCTCTTCAGATGAGGGACAGTCAACCTATCAAGTGGTAGTCCATAGTGTCGGTTCGAGAAGCGTCGGAGTGGTAGTCGATGCCATTTTAGATATTACGGAAGTATCGCTCAAGATCGATCCTCATACGGCTCGACTGGGTGTACTCGGATCTGCTGTTATCGCTCAAAAGGTGACTGAGATAGTCGATCTCTCGGTCATAGTTGAATGCTTTTTATCGTCTTATGAAGGGATAGGCGTATGACGAATACTATTACGGGCGAGAGTTTGCAGTACTGTAGCTTTCACTTAGGAGACCTTTTCTTGGGGATATCAGTAGGTACGGTCCAAGAGGTGATTCGCACTCAAGTAATGACTCCTGTTCCACTTGCTGATCCTTGCGTTAGTGGTCTAGTCAATCTGAGAGGACAGATAGTTACAGCCCTCAACCTCCGACGGCAATTCGGGTTAGACCCTAACTACCCTAAGCCTCCAATGAACATCGTTATCTCGAACTCTGATGGTGCAATATCGTTACTAGTAGATGAGATAGGTGATGTAATCACTGTCGACGCAGAATCATTTGAAGAAGTACCTGAAACGCTTGAACCATCGTACAAGGCACTCTTGGACGGAGTCTTCAAATTAGATGGATCCCTGCTTCTGCTGCTTAACTTAGAGACTGCGATCCAGGTTGGCACCTTTTTATGAGGGCTCGATTGATTTGCTGCGTTCAGTGAATGATCATCTGTTGTTCCATGAGAGATCTTTAGCGTAGGTCTTTCTCTAGTGACTCTTTTTATACGACTTAGTTATGGAGGATAGGTTGGAGTCTGGCTCCGTGGTAAGGGTGCTCATAGTTGATGATTCAAAAGCAGTGAGATCGATGATTTATAGATGGCTCCACCAAGAGCCATCTATAAAGGTGATCGGTGAAGCTGAAGATGGGTATCAAGCGATAACGGCTTCTAAGGTCTATGACCCGGACGTCATCATTTTGGACGTGGAGATGCCTGGAATATCAGGAATAGAAGCGCTACGAAAGATTCGTGCTCATGATCCAGATAAGACTGTGATAATGTTTTCTGCAACTACCCAAAAGGGAGCTTCCGCGACGATCGATGCTTTGTCGATGGGAGCCTCTGACTATGTGACTAAGCCATCCTCTGCGAGAGGAAATGAAAACGGAGCTGATGCGACTCGTCGAGATCTCGTCGCGAAGATCTTGGCGTTGGGTTCACGGAGGAAGCGCCCGAAATCTGCCTCGTCTGCGACTAGATACGGAGCACCACCGAGACCTTTAGAGAAGGGGACTGAGACAGACGCAAAGCTTGCGGGGGTGCGAGCAACTGTTTTGGCAAAGAACAAAGAGCGTAGTCGGGATCGTCAGCAAGGAGATCTGGAAGTACGAAATAAGACGATCGCGACGTCCCCTATCGACGCTATAGGTTTAGGAAGCACTCTTAGATCGTCAACCATAAAGGCGGAAGCGGTGGTGATAGCCTCCTCGACGGGCGGTCCGGCGGCGTTATCTGAGGTGATACCTAAGTTACCTGCAGATCTAAGAGTTCCGGTCTTAATTGTGCAGCACATGCCGCCGTTGTTCGCAGAGATGCTGGCTGAACGTTTAGATGGAAGATCAGCTCTGGAGGTCAAAATTGCCGAGGAGGCAGATCGTATAAGACCAGGAGTTGTTTACATAGCTCCCGGCGGTAGACACCTTGAGGTAGAACGACGAGGGGCGCATAGTATATTTTGCCACTTAAGTGACGGGCCACCGGAGCAGTCTTGTCGACCTTCCGCGAACGTACTTTTTCGGTCTGCGGCATCAATTTGGAAGCAACAACTCCTAGGTGTAGTGCTGACCGGGATGGGTGCTGACGGGTCTGAAGGATCACGAGCGATAGTTGCAAATGGTGGTAGTGTTATCGTCCAAGACGAGCCTACCTCGGTGATATGGGGGATGCCTGGTGCGGTGGTGAAGGCGGGAGTTGCTAGTGCGCAGCTTCCTCTTGAACAAGTAGCGCAGGAGATCCGTTTTCGTACGAAGAACTCGGACCGCGTTGCAGGCGCTTCTTTGTTGGACAAGCAACGGTAAAGGCTCGAATGTTTCATGACACTTAATCAGGCGGACTTTGAGTATCTGGCAAGATTTGTGCTCGAAAATAGCGCGATCTCACTGGGAAGCGACAAGATGTATCTAATCGAGAGTCGTTTGGCGCCCCTTTGTAGACAGTACGGTGTCGCAAACGTTAGTGAAATTGTGGCGTCAATTCGTCGGAATCCGAACAGTAAATTGTCAAGCTCTATTGTGGACGCGGTTACGACAAACGAGACGTACTTTTTTCGTGATACCAAACCCTTTGACGAGCTAACAAATGAGACTCTACCGCGTATCATCGCAAAAAAAGGCGCTCGATCGTCATTGAATATCTGGAGCGCCGCCTGTTCCTCTGGTCAGGAGATCTACTCGGTTGCGATGATGATTGAAGATAATTTTCCTGAACTCAGGAACTGGAACGTGAAGCTCTACGCCTCTGATATATCGAATGCTATGGTAGAAAGAACGAAGGCCGGAGTATTCAATCAGCTTGAGGTTAGCCGTGGACTTCCAACTGCTTCACTTATTAAACACTTCAATCGTAAGGGCGAATCCTTTCATGTGAAAGAGTACCTAAAGGGTCGGCTTCAAGTTTTCCCCTTGAACCTGGCATCATCTTGGCCTTCTTTGCCAAGTTTCGATGTTATTTTTCTACGCAATGTGCTTATCTACTTTGATCCGCTGGTAAAACAACAGATTCTCCAACGGACTGAACGAGTACTTAACAAAGATGGAGCCTTGTTTTTGGGAGGGAGTGAGTCAACTCTGGGGTTAAAGACAAAGCTTGTAAGGGAGACTGGTAAGTTTTGCCCCTGGTATCGACTTCCGGGTTCCTAAAAGGAGCTTCTCTTTCTCGGTAAAGGAGGTTGAATATTGTGCCGAAATCTAAATAGACGCTTCCCCTTGAGAAGAGGATAAAAATGGAGATTTTAATCACGGATGACTCAAAAGCTATGCGCATGATTGTGATGCGCCATATGCGCCAAGCAGGCTTTGAAGATGCTGACTTTTTTGAGGCTGGTAACGGTTTAGAAGGTTTAGAGGTGGTCGAAAGCCACGATTTGGATCTGATTCTTTCGGATTGGAACATGCCAGACATGGACGGCTATGAGTTTCTTGTTGAACTTCGT
>JAJYHJ010000148.1:28201-35329 GCA_021784785.1 Actinomycetes bacterium
AGAAGGCGTGAGGGTCCGTTTGGGTTAGTGACGTCGGAGAATACGCCCGACATGTTGTGCAAGCCTAGAGCGGCGGGAGCGATGTTCTTAATTGGGAAACCCTTTACTGTAGATATCTTCCGAGAGACGCTTAGGGCGGCCGGAGTAGCCGGGTGAGTGACATTACAGAACTTGAGACATGGTGTGACGTCATGGTAGAAGCGTTTTCCGAACTCGCTGAGTCAGCACTGTTCGTTGACGAGGTTGACTTCGTTCATCTAGGGCGATTGAACGCTAAAAATGCTCCTGGGTCATACGTGCCGTTAGTAGGCGATAGTGGAACCTTTACCTTTGGAATTCAAGGCTCATGGGATGATTTCTCTAAGCTGTCGCGACGATTCCTCTTTATGGGTGAGGATGAAGATATCTCCGACGAAGAGGTAGTAGACGCAATAAATGAGTTGTGTAACATCATGACGGGAGGCGTAAAAAGGCGAATGGTAACCTACGACTCCTCATTAAAGTTAGGACTTCCCACCTTCTTTTCCGGATCTGTTCATGTTACCGGCGACCAAGATGCACGGGAAACTGTAGCTGACCTCAAGACCGAAAGATTTCACTTGGTGGCAGTAAAGCAAAAAGGTATATAGATGTACAGAGAGGTATCAAGAGATGGGTGAAACACAGAAACTTGTTCTCCCACGCCCTGACGATGTGGAGGATCTTTTGTTTGCATTATTGGGGCGCAAGATCGAGGTCAAGCGAATAAAGCCTGGTGATAAAGTTCCATTTACAGGAGGCGTCGGAACCTATCATGACACAGGGGATAACTTACGAGCGATCATCTATACGGAGTTAGAGACGGTAAATGGTTGTGGAGGAGCCTTGTCTATGATTCCAGTCGGTGGTGTTGAGGACGCCAACGAAGAGCGGGAAATCACTGCAACTATGAGAGATAACTTTCGCGAGATCCTAAATATTATGGCTGGCCTATTCAATGACCGACGCCAGAGAGCCGAGCACGTTAGATTCAAAGAGTTTTACCTTGCGGACACTGAGCCAACTGAGGTTGAGGGTTTGATTCAAAAAAGTGGGGACCGACTCGACGTGACAGTCACGATTGCTGGTGGATATGGAGGAAAGGGACTGGGGATCGTACTTGCATAGGAGCCAAAGTTGAAGATTAATCGAGTAGTCGTCGTCGTTGAATCCTCTACTTCCGACGTAATAAACTGCGTTGACTCTATGAAGAGCACACTTGGTCTTGGGGATAAAGTCGTCGTCGTTGAATCTAAAGAGCAGACCGTTGGATCTATCACATCCATTGGGCGATTTGGCGCCCAATCAATACCTGTTATTCAAGGGGAGTTGACGACGTGTTTGAGGGAAGTGGCATTAGAGTTCAGCCCTGCTGAGATGTGCATAGTTGAAGACTCAACTGTTGGGACAAGGAGATGGTTGGACAGCCTGTCGGGTGCATTGAATGTGTTGCCTGACAATGCAGTAGTTGCTCCCAGATCGCCATCTATATTCGGCGTTCAAAGAGTTATGATGAGCGAAGGTGTCTCCTTGAAAACCAAGGGCGACCTGAATGCATACGCGAGAAAATTTACAGAGTCGCGTAGAGGTTATACCTCACCTGAAAGATACGTATCGTCAATGGTTCTTCATATGCGTACGTCACATCTCTTAGACGTACTATCAAACGTCAAAAGTTGCGACAAACCAATTGACCTTTACTTAGCGATTGAGGCGCACTCCTTGAAGTTTATATCCCATGACTCTCTCGTGTACTCCTTGCGCGCACGTGAGATCGATGTCGAGAGATCGCTCTCACGTGGGCTCATCGGGTATCTTCCTCTCCTAAGTGCGTGTCTGATAGTCAAGGACGAGGAGAGATTTATCGGCAACGCGATCAGATCGCTACTTCCGATTGCAGAGGAGGTAATTGTATACGATACTGGGAGCACGGACAACACGTTAGAGATAGCTAGATCGTTGGGTGCAAAAGTTATCGAGGGTGAATGGCGCGGGGACTTTGCGTGGGCAAGGAATCAAGCCCTATCTGCATGTCGAGGAAAGTGGATTGTATGGATAGACGCAGATGAGGAATTCGAGTGTGATCCAATTGTTCTTCGCCGTGAACTCCTCTTTGGAGACGATGAACCTGAGGGCTTTACTGTTCGAATTAAAAATGAAATTGGTTCAGGCATGGATACACCGATATATCACTGGGCTACAAGGCTGTTTCGACGCTCAGAGTGTCTGTGGAGTGGAGCTATCCATGAAACGATCTGGTCTCGAGTGTTAGATCGTTCTGCTTACTCGAAACAATGCGACTTTGCTTCTATCCATCATTATGGATATCTTGAATCTATCATGAACGAAAAGGGAAAGGCAGAACGCAATATCGCTGTGGCATCGACCTCTACGAACTTTAGGTTTATCGAGGAGAAGAAGGTTCATGAGGCTAGAAGCTACTTTCTAAAGGGAGAGTTACTTCGTTGCCGAGAGATCGCGGATGAGGTCGTCAACTCTAACGCCTTGGAGTCTTTTAGAAATCTAGCTATTCGAGTCTCTTTTGAAGCAAGCATAGGCTTAGGTGACTTTGAAAAAGCAGATCAGATGTTAGGTGTCGCCCGAAAATCAACCATAGGCAAGAAGTTCCAGAGTTACATGACAGCTATGTTGCAGATGGGAAGAGCGGAGTGGAACCCGGCGCTTTTGTCCTTAGATGAGGTCGGTTCTGGATATCTTGATCAAGATGGATGGGAGATTGTACCCGAACAACTCGTGTCAAAGCGACTTGAGTGTCTAGTGGGTTTAGACCGTTATGACCAGGCAGTGGATCTCGCGCTGATGAGTTTGCGAAGTGGCTCATTCGACTTTCACCTTGGCCGACTAGTGGAATGGATAAGCAAGTCGAACGAGATTGACTTTCGAAAAATAGCGTTGGTATTACCCTATGAAAAACTGCACCTCGTATTCGCTCAGATACTCCAACTTGAAAGAGTAGTAGCTGATGAAGTCCTTGAAGCGTTCTACCAGATACCTGCACTACGTGTCCATGTTTTAGCAACTGTGGGTTTGATTCTTCAAGACCTTGAGAGTGAGAGGACGTGTGTGTGGACTCGGAGAATCTCTGAAGCAGGCTTTGAGAGTCGTCCCCTCAGAGAAAAAACAGGAGCCTGAGTCTGAGGCTTGGTATCTATTTGCAAACGTTTTATGGATGCCAAAACTGGGTTGTGCACGGACGTACGTGCCTGTCTCTCAACGTTGAGACAAATTAAACGCTTACCTAAACCTTGCCACAAAGATACTTGTCGTACTCTCGACGTAGCGAGGTGCTGAGACGAGTTGTACGGCTCTATGCGTCTACGAGGGTCTCGATGAATCCAACATCGATGAGAGCTTTTGCCCCCCATCTTTTTACAAAAAGATCACGATCTGAAGCTACAACTTTATTTATCCAACTGCTAAGTTCTGGATCCCTTGTTGCAAGTGTGGCAGAGAAGCGATGGGAGATATTACTCTCTTGAATGTGTTTTGGTGGTTTGCCCCAACTGCGTAGTCGCATAAGTAGATCTGAGTCTTGAAAGTAGATGACTAGCTTAGGATCGAAGAAAAACTCCGTGGAGAAAGCGATCTCACTTATAGCGCGTGCTGTCATAGCAAAGCACCAAGCGGAAAAATCGAAACGGGTCGCCTCCAAAGTCGTAGGGAAGACTACGAATTCACCGTCGTCCAAAGCTTTTCTTAGTGGACACCACCAGTTCGGTAGTACCTTAACATCGTCGTTTATAACTGCTACGTAAGGCGTGTTGCATGCCCTAATGGCGGTATTTACGGGAGCTGAAAAACCTTGCGGAGCGTTACCGTTATCCACTATAATCAGCTGAAATGGATCTTCTGTGTTTGCCCGAAGAGAAGCTATAAGACATCTAGTTTTCTCTGAGTCGGCATCAAGTGTAGGAACAACGATAGATAGTACTGGCGGTACTCCAAGGTATCTTTTTGGAGAACTGGTTTCAAGTGGATTGGCTTGCCCATCGTTGTTATGTGTAATTATTCGTCCCTCTCCATGCCTGTAAAGCTCGGCTTTTAGCGTGTCTAAAAAGGTCATTGGAGTTGATGGCTTGATCCTTTGCAATGTGTGGGTGAAGTCCTTTGAGAACGCCACGAAGCTGGCACGAAAAAGATTAATGCGATCTAATCCATCGGAGGGTGCGCCCATAGGGAATGCAAATAAGGTGGGATCTGTCAGTACCGTCTCATTTACTATTTTGTAGAGTTCATCTGTTGGTTGGGTTCCAACTCCACTTACGAGTACGACGTCAAAGTGTGTTTGATTTAATGCTTGCAACAAGCCCGCAGATACATTGTCGTGGGATAGAACAAGCACTCTTACCTTAGCCGCTAGGTCAAGTGGTAAGGTTGTGAGAAGATGGGTTCCTA
Organism: Actinomycetes bacterium; assembly: GCA_021784785.1. Lineage (GTDB taxonomy): Bacteria > Actinomycetota > Acidimicrobiia > Acidimicrobiales > Acidimicrobiaceae > Ferrithrix. Next base: position 32,636 of record JAJYHJ010000148.1, read on the forward strand.
AGACGTTTGCGCTTTGAGACTCAACGAGCAGTACTACAGCGTCACAAGACCGAGTGGCTCTACTCAAAAACAAGCTAACGGTTTCAAATCTGTCTGTTTCGACAGTTACCGCAATATGACATAAAGACATGCTCTCTTATCGTGTCGTTAGAGCGTTCACTTGAGAGATTTCGGTCGGGAAGCCATCGTGCACCCCGCCGCTATGATCTTGTCTGTTGATCACTTTGGCAGGCGCAACTTGGTTTGTATTGTGCTTATCCAATCTTCTCATTAGAGTTTCGCTGTGCAACGATAGGCTGCAGATATCTTTCCATAGAAGAAAAGATCGCAGTGCTAAAGGAGCGATATTAATACCCCTTGCTTTCGCGATACCCACCACTTACCTAGCCCATTAACGCGAGTGTTTTCCTTATTTTGACCCAACGAAAGCACAATCCCCTTGCATAAGGGAGAGGTCAAGCGACCTCATCCTTTCTCGGTCTACCTGGTTTACGTCCGGGGAGTCTTTGATTCTCGACATACTTCTTCACAATCTCCAGTGGTGCTTCGCCATATGACACGACAGCATACGAGGGTGACCAAAAGTGCTTTCCCCACATAGCAACCCAGAAGCCCTTGAAAGGGCTCGCCGTGACGAGCGAAGATTCAGTCCTAGCCGCCGATTCGGGTTTGTTGGTTTAAACCATTGCCACGGGTCTTCCGTGGTGACATACTGTTCATGTTCGTTCCAGTGTTACATCGATACATCTATGGTGTCTGTGAACCTGTCACATAGCATGATGGAGGAGGGCTCCCACGGGAACCGTGGAATGTTGCCTTTGAGTACGAGTGTTATACTTCTGATTTTTCCCTGCTCTCCTTGGGACGGACATCCAAGGTTGATAAAGGAGGAATAGTTATGGATATCGTTCATCCCAGATGCGCAGGAATCGACATCTCCAAACGTGATACCAAGGTCTGCGTACGAATTGCAAGTGACTCTGGTGGTAAAGCCAAGTCTACTGTTACCACTTGGAGTTCAGTAACCAACCAGGTGCTGGCACTTAGAGATCACCTAATAGCTGAACAAGTGACGCTAGTGGTAATGGAGGCAACCAGCGATTACTGGAAAATGTTTTACTATTTACTAGAAGACGGTCCATTCGAAGTGGTGCTCTGTAATCCACGGCACGTGAAAAACCTTCCAGGACGCAAGACAGATGTTTCAGATGCAGCCTGGTTGGCTCAACTTGGTGCCCATGGGCTGCTACGTGGCTCATTTGTTCCACCTGAGCCAATCCGTGAACTTAGGGATCTGACCCGTACCAGAACCACATTAGTCCGAGAGAGGGCAAGGGAGATCCAACGACTTGAGAAACTGCTCGAAGACCCGGGCATCAAGCTATCTTCAGTAGCTACCGACATTACTGGAGTATCTGGGCGTGCAATGCTAGAGGCATTGATCAAAGGAGAGCGTGATCCAGCTGTACTGGCTGATCTTTCTAAACAGCGGTTGCGCTCTAAAATCCCTGAACTTACTGAAGCTCTAACTGGCCGTTTCAGGGAACACCATGGCTTCCTGGTCAGATTGCACCTCAACCTGATTGACCAGCACTCAGCAGCAATCTCGGAACTCACAATGCGAATCGAGGTGGTGATGGAGCCCTTTCGTAAGCAGAGGGACCTGATTGTCACCATTGCAGGGATCTCCACATTGATTGCCGACGTCATTATTGCAGAAACCGGTGGTGACATGACCAGGTTCCCAACTGCCGGACATTTGGCCTCTTGGGCTGGGACCTGCCCTGGATCAAATGAGTCTGCAGGCAGGGTCAAATCCACCCATACCCGACCTGGCAATCCTTATCTCAAGGGTGCTCTTGGTATAGCTGCCATGTCTGTCGCTAAAAGCCATGACACGTATTTGTCGGCTAGATACAGACGCATATCATCACGACGTGGACCAATAAAAGCAATCGTCGCCCTTGAACATGCAATGCTCATTGCGATCTGGAACATGCTCACTACTGGTAGTACCTACTGCGATTTAGGCGGTGACTATTACACCAGACTCAACCCAGACAGGGCCAGGAACCGTGCTATAGACCAGCTTCGTAAAATGGGTTATGAGGTAACTCTGACCCCCATGGCGGAAGCTGGATAAATGTGAATCTTCGTATTAGCGTTCTGTACTTCCGGCCACTGCTTTTCCCGTACTCTCATAGCCGATAGTGTCTTCATAGACATCACCAGTCTCGACAGGGCAACTTTAGGTGGGTAGGTGATCAATAGGTGAGCATGATCACCATCTGTCTCAAATGCATCAAGGGTGGTATCGAAGCGACCGCACACCTCTAAGAGCGCTGATCTAATCTCGTTGCTCACTCTATCGGTCATCACGGAACGACGATATTTAGGAACCAGCACGATGTGGGCATGTAATCGATAGACTACATGCCTTTAGTTGCGCCAATCATCCATCATATAGTGCAACATATCATACGGTAAGTAATGCTATAGCAACTGTACAGATGGTTAGTAAATACGCTAAGTGCAAAACAGCTATCGTGTCCGTCATCTTGGCAGAGGCTTCCTATCGCTTAGCTCACGACTCATGCCATAGTGCAGCCCTGTTATGGAACCAAGGCGGTTGACTTTGTCCATGGTTAGTGGAAAGCCAAACGCTCTCCCAGTAAGAACGACATTCAAGCTTTC
>JAJYHJ010000042.1 GCA_021784785.1 Actinomycetes bacterium
CTGGGGTCGATGAACTCTAACTTTAAAGAACCGACCTGTTGTGCCTTGGCTATAACCCCAAAACCAGCGTAGTTAGCTAATTGGTCTGGAAATATCGATACTACTGCGACTCTCATGCCTAAATGTCAAACAAGCCTGAGGGTACATCAACCACGATTATGCCCTCTTCCCTTCGAAACTCCCTCACAAAAATCAAGGGAACAAGTTTCCCGTCTTCAAGAACCATAAGGTCAGATGCGGGGTTAGCCTCTATCGATGCGACTACTCCCCTGTCGATATCTTCACCATCGATAACCTTCGACCCAATAAGCTCATGTATCAGAAGTTCATCCTCATCGTAGCTAGTGGCATCTCCAAACAGCGTGGCACCTTGAATAGCTTCGGCTGCTTCACGAGAGTCCACGCCAACAAAGTGGACTATTAGTCGATCCTTGTACGGCTTCGAAGAGGAGATCTCCAACTCAAAACTTCGCCCGCCTTTTTGTGCGGCGAGTCTTGCACCACTTTCAAAGCGACCAGGAACGTTCGAGATCGGCTTCACTAATACATCGCCATTTAGCGAGTGGGGTTTTGAAACCCAACCCACCTCTAACTGGTCCAGCATCCCTAATCCGTTACCGTAAAGCCATCTAGTTTGGTCTACGCTTAGGTCTTCCACCTTGTCCATAAGGTCGTCTTTGTCCAGGTCTTGAGGGTCCCTTCTTTCCATCGGAAAACTCGACCTGGGTTTGAAGACCACTTTTAGCTCCAGCTACTTGAACTAGTGCTCTTATTGCATTTGCAATACGACCACCTTTTCCTATAACCTTGCCTAAGTCCGATCCAGGTACTTGGAGTGTCAATCTCACTGACTCGCCTCTCATCGAGCGTCTCGTCGTAAGATCACTCTCACGCATCAACAAAGAGGAGGCTAAAAACCTAAGAAGGTTCTCCGCGCCGTCGGCCCTAGAGGTATCGACGTTCCCGTCTACCTCGCTTGCGTCTTCTGGATGTTGCTCATTGAAGTCACTATCCACGATCAGCCTTAGCCTTTTTAAACTCGTCCATAGCCCCTGATATCTGGAGAAGCTTTTCGACGCGCTCTGATGGTTGAGCTCCATTCAAGAGCCACTTTACGGCTTTAGCGTTATCGATACTTACCTCAGAGGGTTCGGATCGAGGAGCGTAGTGACCTATGATCTCAATAAACTTTCCGTCTCTAGGAGAGGTCGAGTCAGAGGCAACGACCCTGTAGTAAGGTTGCCTCTTCTTGCCAAATCTCGTTAGGCGCAGTCTTACTGCCAATTAAACTCCTTGTTCGTGAGGAAACCAACGTCTCCTCAAAGTACTAAAACAACCAATAGGTCATACTACCATGTCTTAACGTCTGTTCTTTCGTCCCTTTTTTTGAGGCCTTGCCTTTGCTTTTCGCTTAGTTGCAGAAGCAGGTCCAATACCCATCGAACGCATCATCTTTTGCATCTCTTTGAACTGTTTCAAAAGCGCCGACACATTAGCAGGGGTAGTACCCGAACCCCTCGCAATTCGTGCTCTCCGGCTTGAGTCAATAGATGCTGGGTCTGAACGTTCTTTCTTGGTCATCGAAGAGATCATGGCCTCGATCTTGCCAAGTTCACCTTCGTCTATCTCAACGTTCCGAAGCTCCTTGGGCACACCAGGCAACATGGAAAGCATGCCCTTTAGAGACCCCATCTTTTTAACTTGGCGAAGTTGCTCCAAGAAGTCGTCAAGGTCGAACTTTCCCTCCATGAGCTTTTTAGCGCCACGCTCAGCGACGTCTTCATCCATGGTTCTCTCAGCCTGCTCGATCAGGGTGAGAACGTCTCCCATACCTAGAATCCTAGATGCCATTCGGTCGGGATAGAATGGACCGAAGTTATCCAACTTTTCGCCGTCAGAAGCAAACGCTATCGGTTTACCCACAACCTCTTTGACCGATAGAGCTGCTCCACCTCGAGCATCTCCGTCGAGCTTCGACAAGATAATAGCGTCCACTTCAAGCGCCTCGTTGAAGGCTTTCGCCGTAGTCACGGAGTCTTGCCCCATCATTGCGTCGATAACCAAAAAGGTATAGTTGGGTGAGATCTCCTTCGACGTGGCAGAGATCTCTTCCATAAGATCGGCGTCGATCGTAAGGCGACCCGCAGTGTCAACAATTACCACATCTCGACCTATACGCCGGGCTTCGGCAACTCCACCTTTAGCTACCTCGATGGGAGAGGTCCATTCAGAGAACATTGGGACTTGGATCTGAGACGCGAGTGTCCTTAGCTGTTCCACTGCAGCTGGCCTTTGGAGATCTGCACCGACCAACAAGGGTGATCTACCTTGAGACTTAAAGTATCGAGCCAACTTCGCTGAAGCAGTCGTCTTCCCAGAGCCCTGTAGCCCTGCCATGAGTATGATGGTCGGAGGGCGTGATGCGTAGGTAAGACGAAACGACTCGCCACCTAGTACCTTCGTGAGCTCGTCGTTTACAGCCTTTACAACCTGTTGGCCAGGGGTCAACGATCTAGAAGCCATTGCACCGACGGCAGCCTCTCGGATACGATCGACGATTGACCTGACCACGAGCAAGTTTACGTCTGCCTCCAAAAGTGCAGTTCTAATCTCTCTTAGCGCGACCTCTACGTCAGCCTCTGATAACCGCGCCTTAGCGCGAATCTTTGACAAGGCGTCTTCAAGTCGCCCACCAAGTGCTTCAAACATCCCTACTCCTCACATCGGTCTATCTCAAAACCGGAAGACGACCAAGTCATCTATGAGACGTCTCCGGTAATTTCGTTGACGAACGCCACAGGATCGAAAGGAGCTAGATCCTCAATTCCTTCTCCTAGACCTACAAACTTTATCGGGATCTCCAGCTTGTCTTCTATTGCGAAAGCCACTCCGCCTTTAGCTGTTCCATCTAGTTTAGTGAGCACGATACCAGTTACTTGGGCAGCGTCACCGAAACCCTGCGCCTGTGCTAGACCATTTTGACCCGTTGTGGCGTCAAGAACTAATAGAACCTCAGAGACAGTTCCCGAGGCCTTCTCGGCTACTCGTCTTATCTTGCGAAGTTCGTCCATCAGGTTCTGTCGGTTCTGTAACCGTCCCGCAGTATCGGCAAGAACACAGTCCGCTCCAACCGCGGCGGCATGAGAGATGGCATCGAATACGACAGAAGCGGGGTCAGCCCCTGGAGAACCCTTTACTACCTCGACCATGGATCGTTGAGCCCACATCTCAAGCTGTTCGGCAGCTGCAGCCCTAAAGGTATCGCCTGCCGCCACAACAACCTTTTTGCCTTGGCTCGAGAGCTGGGCTGCTAGCTTTCCAATTGATGTCGTCTTGCCAACCCCATTCACTCCAACAAATAAAATTACAACTGGGGGAGTTGCATCTGTATTTAACTCTCGATCTCCTCTGTCAAGTTTTGTAATCATCTCTTCCCGAAGAAGTTGGATCGCAGCCTCAGTCGACGTAATTCCTTCACGAAAAACCTTTTCTTTCACTGATCCAACGAGCTCGACCGAGACATCGATCCCTACATCGGACAGGATAAGAGCCTCCTCAAGCTCGATCCATAGCTCTTCCCCAAGAGCCCGTTTGGACCGCATTCTTGCTAAAGCCGCCCCTAGCAGCGAACGCGACTTCGGCAGAGAACCCTCAAAGCCACGTCTGTGTTCCACCACGTCAAAGCTTCGTTCAGCCTCAGTCGTTGCGACTCTCTCTGAGCTACCCGTGACAACGTCTGCCTCGCTTGAGACTCCTAGCTGTAGCTTGCTCCCTCTCTTTGGTCGAACGAGAAAGACTCCTACTCCACCAAAGATCAAGACGGCCACTATCACTACCACTACTACCGAAATACTCATACCAGATTCAGAATAGGCACGGCGAGCTTACTTTTACGCCCTTGGACAAAGAAGTATCCAACCGATGCAAACTAAAACACCAATGCAACTCCTACCACTATCTCCTCGGTCTAAACGGGAATATAGATTCGAACTCATAATTTTCGAGTTAGGTTGTCACCGTTAAAGTTCAGTTAGTGTCCAAAGATCCGCGCACCTAGATCGAGACAGAGGCAAGTAACCAAAATAGAGAACCGTCGAAGGTGTAGCTAGAGTTCTAGGCGCTTATCGTATCGATACTTATAGGCAAAAAGTTCGGAGTGGGTAATAGCTACTACCGATGCATCAGCGAATAGCTCATTGATAAGTTCAACTACCAACTTTTCGTTTTCATCGTCTAGGTTTGAAGTCGGTTCATCAAATACTAAGGTCCAGCTTTTACGAAGCAGTACCCTTGAGATAGCGATTCGTTGCCGCTCACCACTGGATATGTTCTCCGAACTCATTGAGATCCTCTCATCCAAACCTCCTGACTGAGCCCGCAACCAATCAGTCAAACCCACCTTCGACAACACCTCTTCTAACTCCCAAGGAGTAGCCGTCGGGGCCGCGATCAAAAGATTGGCCCTTATCGTCGCGTTGAAGATGTAAGGCTCCGGTCCGAGATAACCTACCCTTTCCGAGATCGTCTCTTCAGAGAGACCTCTAGTCGATAAACCGCCCAACCTAACCTCTCCCAAGGTCGGCAACCTTCCTCCCAGGATCAAAGACGCAAGCGTAGACTTTCCGCTTCCACTTCTTCCACTAACTAGTAGATGTTCGCCGCCGTTGAGACAAAGGGATAGGTGCTCTAGTACCGGTCTTTCGCTTTGAGGATAGGAAAAATATACATCATCTATCTCTAGATCTAAGGGCCCTTGGCCACTCAACTCTAACTGACAACTTGTAAGTTCTCTGGATTGAAAAGATAACATCTGATCTAGCCGCTGAATCGAGGGCGAAGCCGACAGCCAATGAGATATCTCAACCGCTACCGAGGACAACCCCTCCAACGTTCCAAGCAGCAAGAACGGAACAACAGCTACATAGACCGTACCTAAGTGATGACTTTCGATCTGGACGACGCCTAAATAAGTCGTAGCAACCAATGCGACGACCTCTACTAAAGCCTCGACAGACGCCATTGCAATCTGTCCGGATCCAATGAGGATCTGAGCGCTACCTAAGCGAGAGGTCCCCTCCAAGAGGTTTTCGACCAAGACGTCTCGATCTCTCAAAAGCCTCCGCTCACTAAACGTCTCAGCTACAGAACTTGCGCTACGATATACCTGCGATCTGATCCCAGTGCTCTTGTCCATGTGTCTCCTATAGGTGCCATAAAAAAGCCAAGGAGCCAAGACACCCATTACTGCTAAGACAACCAATGTCACAACGCCGAACATTACTGAGAAAGTGAACGCTATGACTACCGCAACAAGGGCAGCTACAAGTGCAGACAAAATAGGCCCAACAAGTCTCAACAGTAACGACTGAACCTCCTCCAAATCTCCATTCAGCGCTGCCATAAGGTCCCCAAATAGTCCTGGAGTCAAACGATGTGGTACGACCTTTGAAAGCGACTCAAACAGTGCAACTCGAACCCTCGATACATACTCAAGGACCAAGCCGTGTCCGATCAATCTCTCACCGTACTGAGACGCTCCGCGTGCTACAGCAAAAAACCTTACAGACCCTATCGCAACTCCTAGAGTCAAGATGCCAGGCTTCAAGGCGGACTTAGACAGTAGGTAAGCTGAAAATGCAAACAGAACGCCGGGAGAGAGATAAGCCATAGCACCAGATCCGAAGTACCCGAGGACCGACCATCTCTTCTCCTTGTACAAAGCGCCGCCTATCTTTGAAAGAGACATCTGCCCTCGCTAATCTCAATGATGCGTTCACAGCGGTGAGCCACTAACTCGGAGTGCGTTGCCACGACCACAATCTTCCCTTTGGAAAGAGACTTGAGGTCTTCAAGTATCTCTTCTTCTAGCGAGGGATTTAGATGTGCTGTGGGTTCGTCCAATACCCATATAGCTCGACCCGACAACACGGCCCGAGCTACTCCAAGGCGCTGACGTTCTCCCGAGCTAAAGTTAGCGCCACCAGGCAAAACAAGTTGGTTCAACCGACCTTCGAACTCAGGTAATCGCACTGCCCTTAGCACGTCGGCAACTTGTTTTGGTGTCACTTCAGCCCTATAAAGAGATAAGTTGTCTTTCAAGGTTCCCTCAAAGAATCCAGGCCGAGCTGGAACGTAGGCGATCTCGGTAGGCATAAGTGATCTTGTGGTTCCTGACCCCAACCTTACCGCTACCTCGCCGACAGAGTTCGACTCTCCAACAAGAGCCCGTAAAAATGAGCTCTTACCACTTCCACTTTCACCACTCACGCCAAGCCACTTACCCACCTCGACTTGAGTAGTTAGTCGCAACTCTATGCACCTTTCAAGAACAACCACTCCGAAGTCACGAAACTCTAGAGCCTTTATGTGAAAGTCCGCTTCAGAGCGTACCTCGATCCGCTCAGCCGGCCTCTGGGCAACTACTGCTCCTTCCTCTTTGCCGAGGTGCGTTTCAATTCGATCCAAAACAGCCACCGCATCTTGAGAAGCGTGAAACTGTAAAGCTGCACCTCGAATGGGAGCAAACACCTCTGGAGTAACAAAAAGTATTGCGGCACCGACCTCCAAGGAGAGTCCACCGTCATTGAGCTTTATCCCAATAGAAACTGCCACTACCGCGACCACGATAGAGACCAAGGTGTCAAGGGCGACTCCTGAAGCGAAGGCTATCTGAAGTACCGAAAGAGTTGAACTCTTGAGCTTAGAGGAGGCTCTAGCTATAGACGTGGTTTGAAGCTTGGCTTTGTTAAATGACTTGAGAGTACCTAGCCCTTTCAGTGTATCTAGGTATAACCCATTGAGACGGATCGTTGCATCGAGCTTTTCAACTGCCTTGGCTCTCGTAGCTTTCCCGATTACGACCATAAGGATCGGGAGAACGGCTAGTCCGACAAGGATCTCAACAAAGTACAAGACGCCTTGCGACAGTACAAAAAGCAAAAGGATCGGAGTCACAGTTACCGAACCAACTAAAACTGGTAGAAGTCTCTGAACGTAGTTCACCACCGAGTGCATTCCATCTGTAACCAGGTAACCCAACTCAGACTCTGCAACACTGTGACTTCTGCTATGATCTATGAGCAGTCTCCGAAACTGATCTGCAAGATCCGAACCTAGCCTGAGCGCGCTGTAGCTAGCTAGCTGCACAGATGCAAGCCGCAGTCCAAAGAAAATCCCAAAAAGCTCAATGGGACGAACAGCCAAACTTGGATCATTTTCAGTTACGACCAACTGAAGGACACGTCCAACCTGTAGTCCTGAGAGTGCAAGGAGTAGGGCCGAAGCCGTCTCAAAAACTACTATCCCACCCGCTAAGATTAATCTTTTCCTACTATGGCGTAACACCCTTGGATCTAAAGGCGGTGCCACAGTCGACTCCTCCTTTTACTCATCTCCAAGATAATAGATCCAAAACAAACCTACTTAGATATCGAAGCTCATCCTTTTACTTTGGGTCGGGCTCGGAAGTTGTAGCAGCAGCAGAGGCCGGCAGAGTAATTCTCTTCCTAAAGATCCAGTAAGACCACGCTTGGTAAGCGAGTACAAAGGGCGTAAAGATGATAGCGACCACGGTCATGACGTGAAGGGTGTACGGTTGAGAGGCTGCCTTAGTTATCGACAACGAGTATCTAGCCGCAGTCGACGACATAATGACATCAGGATAAAGGGTCATGAAGATCGTCGCAGTGATCGCAACGATCGCGGCGCCTGTAAATATGAAAGCCCAACCAAAGAGTCGCTCCCGAGCCAACCATGACACCGAAGCGACGATAAGCAACGCCGCAACCGGTATAAATCCGGGAACATCACCTGAGTGCCCATCGCTTCGAGCAACGAGATAAGTCCAGGCCAAAAAGAGCAACAGCACTGCCGTTGCGAAAGGTGCAACTATCTTCACCTTCTCCACGACCTTATCCTTTAGGTCACCATCGAGCTTCAGCGATAAGAACAAAGATCCGTGTAGTAGAAAAACCAAGGTCATCGCGGCTCCAGCGGCCAAGGCATAGGGCTGTAACAAGTCAAAGAAGTTGCCAGTAAAGACGCCACTAGCGTTTAGCGGTATTCCGTGAATGAGATCTCCAAATGCAACGCCCCATAGAAAAGCAGGAACCAATGAGCCAAAAAAT
>JAJYHJ010000173.1 GCA_021784785.1 Actinomycetes bacterium
GGACGTGGAGGGATATCGCACACTACCAAGCACAGCGACCTAAGTAAAGCGTCAACTACCTATACCTGTTTACGCAGGCGTGGGAAGCCCCATCCGTAAGGGCTGGGAGGGTGTCACTATGTGCTTTCTGGTCCAAGACCAATTCAAATGATGTACGGTATTAATGTGCTCTTGGAAACCTTTCCTTCCGTTATGAAACGTGGAAAGGGATTGCCCGACTTTGGCAAGTTACCAAACTTTTCTGATGCTGCTCAAAGAGTTCTACCAAAGCGTGGATTGTTGGTTGTCTTTGGTGCCTAATTCCAGTTGGCATTTTTGCATTTGAACTGAGGGATCGTAGTGTCGATCTCCTTGTTCTGCAAGTTGGCGTGCAGATGTCCGAGGGAAGGTTGTCAAACTCTTTACCAGCGTTTACGTTGACGGTGGGAGGCGTGATATCTAAGGCAGTTAGACAAGGTGGCATAATCGTTGACGAAGGTAGAGCGGTGGTTCCTGATCTTTTTATGGAATTGGCCAAGACCGATCTTCACGTGCATATGGGTATTCATAAAGGAGATGTACTGTGATCTTCGAACTAGTGGAATCTGGTCCGAGATGAGCTGTTTAAGGTGGACTCGCCTTTTAAGGCGAAATGGATCTTACCTCATAGCGTTGTATTAACGTGTCGGGTTTCTCTCGTGCGCAGTTTTAAAAAGGATCGATAACCAATTCCAGTTTCAGGTGATGCAGAGTCGAGGACTATGATTAATCAAGTCTCCCTCTGAAACTCACAGAATCAATTGGTCAGATACTGTTGGTATCTCATGTTGATATAGCCGTGGTTCTTTGGCTTCTGGGCATCTGTTTAAAGTCGAAACACACGACCTGAACGCAAGCCGTGTGTTTCAAACGCATCTTTATGCTTAGCGGACTAAGTACTATGTGGTTGGTAACGCTGATTTATGAGCCTTATCGATGATTGCCTCAGCTGATGTCATGATTGCCTCTTCGCCTGAAAGGTCATCAAGGCTCCTGTGACTGGGTTCTGGCAGTAATAGTGTGACTAATATGCCGATAAGAGCCATTCCGAAAGAGAACTCCAATGCTCCAGCGAGTCCAAAGTCTTTCTTGATAATTGGGAATAGATAGACTCCTAAGAACGCGCCGAACTTGGCTACCCCAGCGGAGATACCGTGTCCGGTGGATCTTGCACTTGTTGGATAGACTTCAGCCGATAGTACGAAAGTAGTCTCGTTGGGTCCGAACTCTGCGAAGAAGTAACTTATACCAAAGAGCAATAGGAAGGGAAGTACCATCGTCGTTACGTTGGGGATTACACCGATTAGGAGGAAAGCAATGCCCATAAAGAAGAACCCTATGAGCTGAAGTCGTTTATGCCCTATGCGATCCATAAGTGTTGCGCCGAGGTAGTATCCAGGCACCGCGAATATGGTGAAGATTATTAACTGCAGAGCGATTGCCTCTGTGAGTACATGGGCGCCCTGAGTGCCTAGTACGCTTTTCACGATTAAAGGTGCAGAGACTGAGTTTCCATAGTATGCGTAGTCAAAGACAAACCATGAGCCAGCTGTTCCCAAAAGGTAAAGCAGATACTTTGGGTTGCTGAGGAACTGTCCGAGGGAGAGTCGGACTTGACGCTCTGAGACTGGTTGGAAACTCAGGTCGCCATCGGAGTAGCTCTTTAGATCTGAAGCCGCTTTAGTCGAATCACCGTTTACTCGAGCAGTGTAACGAGGAGACTCTGGCATCTTTCGCCGTAGATATATCACGCCTGCAGCGGGTAATGCGCCAAATCCAAGCATTATTCTCCATGCGAGGTCTGTGTTGATGTTGGCTGATAGTAAGGTGAGAGCGACTATGTATCCAGTAACGGTTCCAAGACCCTGCATTGCAAAGACTAGTCCTACGAGCTTGCCTCGACTTTTTGTGTTTGAGTACTCGCTCATCAATACAGCGGACATCGGGTAATCGCCGCCGACTCCAATTCCTAAAATGAATCTAAAGACTAACAACCAAACAAGAGAGGGAGAAAACGCCGAGGCTAGTGCACCTACGGCCATGAGGCCTGCCTCTAGTCCATATGTTCGCTTTCGCCCTATCTTGTCTGCAAGTCGTCCGAAGAAGAGCGCTCCAAAGAAGGCTGCTAGCAAAGTGATTGAATTGATTAGTCCAGTCTGTGCAGAACTCAGACCCCACTGTTTCGCAATTAGCGTCGTTGCTGTTCCGATGATAAATAGGTCGTACGCATCTGTGAAGAATCCCATACCTGCTACGACTATTGAACGACTATGGAAACGACTTGGAGGCGCTGAATCAAGAGCTTCTGAAACTGTGAGATGTTCTTGAGCCATCGTTTTCCTTTCATAGTGTCGTCTCTATGACGACTACTGGTAGATGTTCTGAACAAATATTCAGAACATCTACATGATGTAACGGTGATATGACGTGATATAGAAATAGAGATTAATGGCAGACAAAGTAAGAGTAAATAGTTGGTTAACTGCCGTTTCAGAGAATTTGCACGGCTGCCCATTTGTTCGAGATAGTGACTTCATCGAAGGGCGCACACCATGTCGACCGTTCAACTGTACAGAGACCGAGGCTAGGTATGCGTGCGGTTTTAGCTTTGCGATTCCGATAGGGTAAATCTGCTTTCACCAATGATCAAGGACAGCGGTGGTCGAGGTACTAGATCCAAGGAACTCTACCTGATTAACGATAACGATGCGTTCTTAGTTGATTTTGGGAAGACATCTAACTTTCTGATGGCTTCTAGCGGATGATTTATCGTAGATCGTATCATCAGACGACCTGTCGAGCTTGATCCACTCTATCTATATTAAAGACGATCCCTTGCGTGATCTACGCCCTTAGGGCGGGAAGTTGGGCTTGAGGATGTCTTTTTTGTGCTTTGGGGCGAGACGGAATCGAATCTTCACTTCTAGCTTAGAATCTTGTGGTCGCGTTGTTTTAATGTACTGGTTGACGATCTGCTTTGGTATATGAGATGGTTTCTACAAAGCCTTCAATGCTTCCAAATGACAAGGAATAGCTAGAGGTTCTGTAGTCTGGTACTGTTGTGAAAGTAGCAGAGGTTAGTCCCTATAGCATGAGTATCCCAGGCGGTGTACAGGGACAAGTACTGGCTTTGGCGCGCTCCATGAGGAACCTAGGTCATGACGTCGACGTAATTGCGCCTTGTGATGAGCTAACGATGGTGGAAGAGGTGCTATCTGTCGGTGGATCGCACAACTGGTGGGCGAACGGTTCGGTAGCTCCTATCTCCCTAGGTCCACAGATGTGGCTTTCTCTCAGATCCATGCTTCACGCTAACTCCTATGACATCGTTCACCTCCATGAACCTCTAACGCCATTTGTAGGCGTCGCTACCGTGATGTTTTCGCCCGTTCCTACGGTAGGCACATTCCATAGATCAGGTGCATCGGCAATATATCGTGCTTACGGGCGGTCTCTTGGTGGTCTAGCAAGACGACTCTCACTCCGATTTGCCGTTTCTGAAGAGGCGAGACGAACTGCTCAGTCTGTAAGCGGTGTTGACTCCATGATTGTGGGTAATGGCGTTGATCTCTCGCGCTTCTCCGTAGTTGCACCTTGGCCCAAAGACAGCTTTGTTGTAATGTTCATAGGCCGTCACGAACCTCGAAAAGGCCTCGAAGTTCTTTTGGAAGCTTTTACATTTGTGGATAATCCCGACGTTGAACTGTGGGTCGCGGGCGATGGACCCGAAAGTCTCAAACTTCACTCAAGGTTTCGCCAAGACACGAGAGTAAGGTGGTTAGGACGGGTATCAGAGGCAGAGGCGGCGGCTCGCATGCTGGCGGCAGATGTAGTTGTGGCTCCGTCACTTTACGGAGAGTCCTTCGGCGTAGTCTTGCTTGAGGCGATGGCTTGTTCAAGCGCCGTTTTAGCCTCAGATATCGATGGTTACAAGGCTCTTATACAAGACGGCGTTGACGGGGAACTTGTGTCCCCCGGTGATCCATCGAAACTAGCGAAGGCCATTGTCGAACTGATGAATTCACCTGATAAAGTTGATTATCTCGCTTCGAACGGTCTGAAAAAGGCAGCGCTATTCTCTATGGATGTGTTGGCTAAGACATATTTGGATCTATTCACAGAGGAACTGTCTCGTTGAATTACTAGTCTGTACTCGTGTTTGACGCATCTGACAGGACGACTATTTGGGGAGGTGCCTCCCTATATCAAGTTTGGCACAAACGTCTACAAGTTCTTGTTTCGTATACGATTGTGGCAGTCGCGATATCGCTAATAGCGTGGGTTATACTTCTGGCACTTTCTGCGATAGTAGGTTTTCCTGGAGGCGTGATCGGAAGTGTGCCTATATCGGTGTTAATTGGTGCATTAGTTTCGTTATTGATGCTCATCTTCTCTAAGTGGAGTTCAACGGTCGGAATTTCGATCGGGCCGCTCGCTGATAAGAAAGCTGAAGCCAAGGTAAAGACGGTACTGGAGTCGATCTGTACGCAGGTCGGCGTCGCCATGCCTGATATAGGACAGATAGATGGAGCTGCAATCGAGGTCGCCTCCTTTGCGAGACCGCGCAAACATTTGATAGTACTATCCAATGGCGCAATCTCGGCACTATCTACTTTGGAGCTTGAGGCCGTTCTGGCCCGCGAGATTGCGAAGGTTCGCTCAGGGCTTTCCAATTATGATGCTTATCTCTTGGTTCCGCGAAAGCTTCTTGCACTAATCACGCTTGGTGCCTATCCAGAGTCTGTCACGCTTCCAATTGCACAAGAAACGATGCTAGTTGACCTTGCTTCACTTGCAATAACGAGATTTCCGCCCGCGCTGATCTCGGTTTTGAGGAAATTTAGAGATGAAGGGACATTTTTCGAACTGAAAGGTGCCTCGGCTAAGGGGTCAAGCTGGTTGTGTGTAAATCCTCCAGTCATTTCAGGATCAAAAACATTACTCGAAGATCGAATAGCTCAGTTGGAGGAGTGGTAGAAGGCCTTGTGCCGGTGGCGCGGGCATTGATCCAAGCAGTCAAGAAGGACTTTGCATGGGCTCATAACCTATTCCTGTAAGCGCAAATCGCATATTGCATTTGTTATTTCGATTAGGGACTAAAATTGATGCAAGAACACGATTTAGGAAGTGATGAATTTGTCAAAAGAACGCCCAGAGTTTGCAACCACTAGAGTCAAGCGGGGATTAGCCGAGATGCTAAGAGGCGGCGTCATTATGGACGTTGTCAATGCGGAGCAGGCCAAAATCGCGGAGGATGCGGGGGCAGTCGCGGTTATGGCTCTTGAAAGGGTTCCAGCCGATATTCGGCGGGACGGTGGAGTCGCAAGGATGAGCGATCCTGCTTTGATCGTGGAGATTCAAGAAGCGGTAACGATCCCAGTTATGGCCAAGGCGCGCATCGGTCACTTCGCAGAAGCCCAGATACTCGAACATCTGCAGGTCGACTACATAGATGAGTCAGAGGTTCTTACGCCGGCGGACTACGCTCATCATATCGATAAGTGGGCTTTTGAGATTCCCTTTGTCTGTGGCGCGACCAACTTGGGAGAGGCTTTGAGGCGCATATCTGAAGGGGCCGCTTTGATCCGCTCCAAAGGTGAGGCCGGTACTGGTGATGTTAGTGAAGCGGTTACTCATCTGAGATCAATAGCTGGGGATATTAGGAAGATAACGCAAGCTGACGACTCTGAGGTTTACGGTTGGGCTAAAGAACTAAGAGCTCCAATCGACTTAGTTTTGGAGATTCGTCAAAGTGGGAAACTCCCCGTACCTTTGTTTTGCGCCGGAGGGTTGGCCACTCCTGCGGACGCTTCTTTGGTGATGCAACTTGGTGCCGAAGCTGTGTTTGTAGGCTCTGGGATCTTCAAAAGCAATGATCCCGCAAAACGGGCTCGTGCTATCGTGGAGGCTACGACGCACTTTAGAGATGCATCGATAGTTGCAAAAGTCTCCAAGAACTTAGGCCCCGCTATGGTTGGAATAGAGATGGACAAAGTAGATCTGCATCTAGCTGAGCGAGGCTGGTAGCTCTTGTATATTGGAGTCCTAGCTCTCCAGGGAGACTTTTTAGAACACGCCGAAATGCTTGAGCGCATTGGCGTGCGCGCTAAGTTGGTTACGTCGCCTAGAGACTTAGACTCGATTGAGGGATTGATCCTTCCTGGTGGAGAGTCCACAACAATATCTAAGCTTCTTGACTCCTCTCATCTTGGAGAGTTTATAAAGGCGCGCCAGGATCTTCCCATCTTTGGAACGTGTGCGGGGCTCATACTACTCGCGCGATCCATCACCGATGGAAGAGCCGATCAGATGAGTTTTGGATACTTGGATATCGAGGTGAGAAGGAACGGTTTCGGGAGACAGATTCGTTCTTTCGAATCTGATCTTGATATCTTGGGGTTATCACCCACCCCTATGAAAGCGGTCTTCATTAGGGCTCCTGTTATAGAAAAAGTCGGCGCTGAAGTGACAGTGATGGCTTCTGTGTTGTATAACTTCGAAGGTCGTGATGCGAGGGTTCCAGTTGTAGTACGGCAAGGTCGATACTTAGGATCAGCGTTCCATCCTGAACTGACCTCCGATACTCGTTTACACGAGTACTTTCTGCAAAGTGTTGTAAGGTCACGGTAGTTATACCTGTGACGTGAGTTACGTGGATTGGTAGTGCATATATGTCAGGTCATTCAAAGTGGGCAACGATAAAGCACAAAAAAGGAGCTCAAGACAAAGCTCGAGGAAAGTTGTTTGCCAAGCTTATTCGACAGATAGAAGTAGCGGCTAGGGAAGGTGGTGGTGACCTCAATGCCAACGCAACCCTACGCACCATGTTTCAAAAAGCGCGGGACGCTTCGGTCCCTATCGATACGATCAATAGAGCTATTAAACGTGGTACTGGCGAACTAGAAGGCGTGCGTTATGAAGCGGTTAGCTATGAAGGATATGCACCAAATGGCGTAGCTGTGATCGTCGAGTGTTTAACTGATAACCGTAATCGGACGAGCGCGGACGTAAGATCTGCGTTTTCTAAAAACGGAGGATCGATCGCGGAACCCGGCGCAGTTGCATGGCAGTTCTCTCGGAAAGGCATAATAACTATGTCTAAGAAGTACGAAGAGGACGATTTGACGATGGTTGCGTTGTCGAGCGGAGCTGACGACGTGGTTGACCAGGGAGACGAGTGGGAGATCGTTTGCTCCCCAACTGATCTTGCTGCGGTGAGAGGTGCATTTGAAGACGCTGGTATGGAGTGTAAGTCAAGTGAGTTGATTCTCCAGTCAGCCAACTCAGTGCCCATTGACTCAGAGATCGAGGCACGAAAGATCTTGAAACTTATCGATGCTCTGGATGATCTTGATGATGTTCAAAATGTCTACTCTAATGTTGATATTTCAGACTCTGTCCTGGAACTTTTAGAGAATTAAATGGCAGCAGAGGTAGGCGAATTAGCACCTAACTTTTCACTGGGAGGAACCGGTGGGAAGACCTATATACTAAGCGATTACTTGGGTTCAACGCTTATTCTCGCGTTTTATCCAGAGGATTTTTCCCCGATTTGTACAACACAGCTGAACGCTTACTCAAGGTCAGCTTCCGATTTTACACAACTCAACACGACGGTATTGGGAATCTCACCGCAGTCAAGTGAATCTCACGATGCGTTTGCGGAACGCGTAGGAATAACAATCCCACTCTTGGCCGATACAGATAAAGGCGTTGGCCAATCTTACGGAGTCCTTGGCCCTCTAGGGTTTTACCGCAGGTCTGTATTTGTGATAGACGGAGACGGAGTCATCCGATACGCTCATCGCACGCGAGCCGGGTTAACGTATCGATCATCTGGAGAGTTGTTAGAGGTAGTTAGATCACTCTCGGTTAGTTAGCGGGTTATGGTCTTTGCATACTTTAGTTCGTAGTTGCTTGTAATATTGGTTCCGCTATAGAGGATGCCACGGGTTCTTGGACCTGTACAGCATGGCGACTATGAGCTTTGGAAGTTGGTGCAGTGCGTAATGGTGCGCTGCGATAGGCTATTTTAGAACATATGTATGTACTCGGAGTGGACCCAGGTGTAGCGCGGTGTGGATATGCGATTCTTAGCCGTTCCAGTCGCGCCATTGAGGTGCAAGAGGCGGGAGTGATACGCACTCATAAAGATACTCCGCTACCCTCAAGGCTGCTTCAAATCTTTGATACGCTGAAAAGTATTATTGCGAGCCAATCTATTGATGTGGTAGTTGTGGAGCGCGTAGTGTTCAAGACAAATGCTAAATCTGCGATGGCTGTGGGACAGTCTTTGGGAGCGGCGTTTATGGCAGCTCAGAGCGCGTCTCTACCGATTGCCCAGGTTTCTTCAAATGAGATGAAGCTGTCGTTGGTTGGCGACGGTGCTGCTGACAAATGGCAGTTGCAAAGTATGGTTCAGAGACTTCTCGGAATGACTCAACCAATAAGTCCGCCAGATGTCGTTGATGCCATAGGTCTGGCATTTTGTTTCTTGAGTGCTTCTGAACCTGTGAGGCAAAGGTGGAGAGTGTCGTGATCGATCGAGTTTCTGGAAGAGTGGTAGACAACTATGGATCTTCACTGGTTATCGATATTGGAGGAATGGGTTACGAGATTATCACAGCTTCATCGGTTTCGTTTGATCTTGGAACACCGGTTGTGATCTATACGAGGATGCTTGTTCGTGACGAGATACCCGTTCTTTACGGCTTTGAATCTACGGCTGACAGGAAGAGCTTCGATCAACTACGTACAGTTCAAGGGGTAGGTCCGCAGTTGGCTCTGACGATTTTAGAGAGGCTTGGAGCCAAAGGTGTAATTGAAGCTGTACTTGGAAACGACGGAAAGCGGTTTAAGTCTGTGCCAGGGGTGGGTGAGAGATTGGCTTCGCGTTTAGTACTTGAGATGAAGCGGTTTTATGACGCAGATGACTCCATGGAAAAGACTCTCGCATCCCAAGGCAACAAGGGTGAGGTCGGAGAGGCTCTTTTGGCGTTGGGTTTTTCAATTGGCGAGATCTCTCAAGCTCTCAGCACGCTTCCAGCAGATATTGACTCTGAGAGTGGCCTGCGATTAGCTTTGAAAGGACTTAGGTCATGAGCGCCAAAGAAGTTGTGTTCAAAAAGTCCGATAGCGCTTCACAAGGCGAGATGCCTTCTAAACCCAAAGTTGCCTCTTCGACTTCCCTGTTAGACATATACGACACCTCTATTGACAATATACTGAGACCGAAGTTTCTTTTGGACTTTGTTGGTCAACCCGAACTCAAAGAGCGCCTGAATATAGTTGTGACTGCGGCCAAGATGAGGGGAGAACAGGTCGACCATATCCTCTTCGCGGGGCCACCGGGCCTTGGTAAGACGTCGCTCGCTTCCATTGTCGCCAACGAGGTAGGTGTCAACTTTCGTGTGACTTCCGGGCCAGCAATTACCCGAGCAGGGGACTTGGCTTCGTTGCTCTCTGACTTATCAGACTCGGACGTACTTTTTATAGACGAGATTCATCGGCTTCCTCGCTCCGTTGAGGAACTCCTTTACAGCGCTATGGAGGACTTCAAGGTAGATGTGACACTTGGAAAGGGGCCCACAAGTCGTACGTTGAGGTTAGACATAGCGCGATTCACACTGATCGGTGCAACCACAAGAACCGGGATGCTTTCTGGACCGCTGCGAGATCGCTTCGGATTTGTTCATACAATGGAGTACTACAGTGCTAATGAGCTAGCGGAGGTCGTTACCAGGTCGGCTAAGATCCTTGAGATTCAGATCGATCAAGAGGCAGCGCATGAGATAGCTCTTCGTTCTAGAGGAACACCGCGACTGGCGAATCGACTACTAAAGAGAGTTAGAGATTATGCATCAGTAAATAGTGATGGAAGGCTCGATCGGAAGACGGCTCGAGAGGGTTTGAATGTCTTTGGAGTTGACGATCTTGGTCTTGATCGCGTTGACCGGGACATTCTACAGACCTTATGTGTAACTTTTCAAGGTAGGCCAGCTGGACTGAGTGCGATCGCCTCAGGGATCGGTGAGGAGAAAATGACTATTGAAGATGTTCATGAACCTTTCTTGGTCAAACTTGGTATGGTGGTAAGGACTCCGAGGGGAAGAATCGCTACACATAGGGCTTTTGATCATCTTGGTATTCCACGATCCGAAAGCGTTGGACTATTCTGATGCAATTTAGGACCCTTAGATTTTGGACTTTTGATGCCCGACCTTTTCGTCAAGGTTTTTCATTGATATTCCGATAAAGTCACCTAGAAACTCTAAAGGCCAGGGGCTTTGTGGATATATGTAGCGTTGTGACGACAAGGGTCCGGAATCTTCTAACGAGTGTTGGAAGATTCATTTGCGTTGACATCTATAGTCATAGGTCGACCGGCCCTTCGCGTTGGCGAATTGGAGTTATGCATGACTGACAACCCATCGCAGGAACCTGCGACGACCTTGCATACCGGTGTATATCCTGGTGTTGGCGTATTGGTCAGCGATGCTTCAGGGGTGATATACGATGTGAACACCCATCTCTTGCATCGTTTAGGATATAGTTACTTTGAAGTGGTAGGTGTGAAATCTCTTCACGAGCTGCTGCCAACCTGCCGATGTAACGGGCGAGTATTCGATCTGGTTAACTCCTGTTTTGACGATACTTCACCAGGAGTTTATCGGCCGATGTCAGCCAGCGTTGTCTCATCTAACGGTGAAGAACTTGAGTCGACCATTTGGATCTTACCGTACGAAAAGGAGGGGGAACGCACAACCTATCTGCTTTTGGTGGCTCCGAAGGTGGGTGGAAGAGCGATTCTTGAATTTGTCAACCAAGACGATCAAGGGATCTTAGCTACATTATTGGAGGCTGTCACCTTTGGGGTTCTTTTGGTTGACGGTCACGGAGGAGTTTTATACTCTAACGTTAGGGCTCTTGAAATTTTAGATATATCTGAAACCCGCCTTGGAACTATGGTTGAAGACTTGTTTTTCAACCTGTTTGGCGAGGGGTTGGTACCACTAGCCTACACAGACTCACCTATCTACAATTCGATACAAAACATGGTCCCTAGCAATGGATCCTTTGGCATATCTACTTCGGCCAAGGTGTTGCGCTGGCTTGCCGTAGAGACGGTTCCAGTAAACCTCGTTGGTGTAGGTCCTGGCATCGTGGTTACTTTGGTGGACGTTACCACGGAAAGGTCGATCAGAGATAACGAGAGATTGTCGATGAGTCGTCTAGAGGCTCTGATTGAGGACGGGTGGGACCTTGTTATCACGGTTGATCTAGACAGTACGATTACATGGTCGTCCGCTGCTTGTAGACGATTGCTCGGCTACGAAAAGGATGAGTTGATCGGATCTAATTTCTTAGATTTCATCCATAAAGAGGATCTTGAAGAGGTTACGAAAGTCGCCGACGTTGTTAGTCGTTCTGTTGGACAACGAGTTTCTTTGACGGTTAGGGTATCACATAAAGATGGCGGTTATAGGCATCTAGAGTTTTCGGTTATTAACTGCTATGACGATCCGAGTATTAGGGGGGTTCTTGCTACAGCTCGAGACGTCACCGACAAGATGTTGGCAGAGGGGCGTTGGAAAGCGGCGGCAGAGACCCTCCATGTCGGTCTGGTGCTGATGAGTCCAGATGGCGTCTGGAGGGAGGTAAATCAAGCTGTAGCTGATATGTTAGGTATCTCGGCTGAGTTCTTGGTCGGAGCTGACCTGGAAGCGTTTTCCTATCTACACGACAGTGGACTTGGCGCTAAGGAGTTTCTCGCGGTTGTGAAGAGAGAAAAGGAGCGCACTACGTTCCAAAAGCGCCTAGTTCGATGGGAAGGAACACCCTTTCAAGTAGAGGTTGGATTTGCGGGTATCTTTGACCCTTCAGGCACGTTGCTTGAGGTAGTAGCGTTTATCGAAGATATAAGCGTTCGGCATAGAGCCCAACAGGAACTGGAGAGGGCCTTTTCAAGGTTTGAGGCTTTGGTGGAACACTCAAGCGATGTAACGTTGATCGTCGATAAGGTTGGCAGACTTCTATATGCGTCTCCTGGACTAGAAAACGTCTTAGGGTATAGCAATCGTGCGCGCTTTGGGAAACGGACGGCGGATCTCGTACATCCCGCCGACCGCGAGAGGGTCAAGGAGATATTCGCGGTAATTTTGTCGAAGCAAGGTTGCGTCGAATCCTTCGACTGTCGTCTGTTTCACAACGACGGAACCTACAGGTATGTCGAAGTAACTGTCACTAACTTGACCGAGGATCGAGCAGTTAGTGGGATTGTTGTAAACGTTCGAGACGTCACCGAGAGCGTTGTAATTGCACGAAGACTTGAGTACCAGGCGTCCCATGATCCACTTACTATGCTTCCGAACAGATTGCTGCTTCTTGATCGATTAAATGTCGCACGAGAGCGGTATCTCCGAGAAGGTTACGAATTTGCGCTTTTGTATCTAGACCTTGATGAGTTTAAACACGTCAATGATTCGATGGGTCATACGGTAGGAGACGAACTTTTGATCGAGGTGGCCAGGAGGTTGGTGAGAGCTGTACGGTCAGAAGATACGGTTTCTCGACTTGGCGGAGATGAGTTTGTAGTTTTAGCTATGAGTGTCGGTGGAGCCTCAGAGGCAAGGAGTTTAGCGGAGAGGATTCGCGGATATCTGGAGGTTCCTTTTGACATAGGAGATGTGAAGTTGAGAGTGGGGTGTTCGATAGGGATAACCTTGTCCGAAGGTGCAACCGCCGAAGAGATGATGCAAGAGGCTGATACGGCGCTCTATCGAGCCAAAGAACGCGGCAGGGGCCGATGGGAGCTTTTTGATCAAGCCATGAGGACGATGTCTCAAAGACGTATGGAGATCGAGCAACTCCTTCGACGGTCTATCGAATCGAACAATGTAGTTCTGGTATTTCAACCGATCGTTGACATTAGTTCTATGAAACTGTCATGCACTGAGGCGTTAGTCCGTATACGGGATGAGGGTATTAATTCATTAGTGGGACCGAGTGAGTTCATAGATATCGCGGAGCGAAGCGGCTTGATAGTCCCGATCGGCAATAGCGTGCTGAAGATGACTGGGAGGTATGTGAGGGAATGGAACCAAAGTCCAGAGCTTCACAATGACCCTATGACGGTATCGGTCAATCTTTCTCCCCGCCAGTTGTCAGATCCACTCTTAGTGCCCCTGGTGCGCTCGATTCTATCGGAGAACGCTCTTGATCCAAGCTGGCTCTGCGTTGAGTTGACCGAGTACGCTCTTATCGATGTAGGTTCGTCTATGCAGAGATCCCTCTTCGACCTAGCTGATCTCGGAATAAAAATTGCGATCGATGATTTTGGTACTGGCTGGTCTTCACTCACGTATCTTCGCAACTTTCCTATCTCGACTTTAAAGATAGATAGAAGTTTTGTTGAAGGCCTAGGCAAAGTCCAAAAAGATACCGAGCTAGTCAAGGCAGTGGTTGGACTTGGCCATTCATTGGACTTGGAGACTGTGGCAGAAGGCGTGGAGTTCGAAAACCAACTAGCGATTCTAAAAGAGTTAGGGTGTACGAAGGCTCAAGGTTATCTAATCTCAAGGCCTGTAGATGAGGCTTCGCTTTTTGAGTTCAAACAATCGCACTAAATCCGAGGTCAACTCTCGATATAGGCGCTTTGGGCATGTGTGTGAATCTCAGTCGATGAGTGGCGAAATTTGTTCGTCCAACCAAACAATCTCCAACTTATGGGGGAGGAACGGTCGAGACTACTTCGGTGAATGACCTAGTCTAGTTGATGAGAACTCTAACTTAAATTGAAAAGGAGCCATCTTTGATGGGATCTACCCCTGAGAGTATGCATGAGCAGTGGTTAAAGCGCCATAAAGCTGTAATGCCGAAGTGGCTGTCACTGTACTACGATTCACCTATTGAGCTAGTCTCCGGCGATGGTCGGCATGTAGTTGATAGGGACGGTAAGCGCTACCTAGACTTCTTTGGAGGCATACTTACCACGATGACTGGGTACAACGTGAAAGAAGTAGTTTCCGCCATTACCGAACAGGCCTCGAATATGGTTCACAGCTCCACTTTGTATCTGATATCGCCGATGATCGAGTTAGCGGAAGAGATAGCAGCTCTATCAGGGATCGAGAACCCGCGGGTGTTTTTCACAACATCTGGAACTGAGGCGAACGATACTGCTTTGATGTTAGCGACGGCTTATCGAGGAACAAACCAGATTTTGGCTGTTAGGAATAGCTATCATGGTCGGTCACCATCTGCTCTTTCGGTAACGGGTAATATCCACTACCGAGTCAATGCCTATTCTCCATTTCAAGTCTCTTACGTCCTTGGAGGTTCGCGTCTTCGTGGACCGTTGGCTCAGCTGGACGACGAGGAGTATATAAGGCGAGGTGTGTTAGACGTCGAGGATGTACTACAGACTCAGACCAACGGTAATGTGGCCGCTTTAATCGCTGAACCGATTCAGGGCGTGGGAGGTTTCGCGGTTCCCCCTGACGGCTACTTTGGCGAGATTAAAAAGGCGTTGGACTCCTCTGGAGCGTTGTATATCTCTGATGAAGTCCAGACTGGCTGGGGTCGAACAGGTGAACACTTTTGGGGATACGGTGCACAAGGCGTAAGGCCCGATATGATTACGTTCGCAAAAGGTATAGGCAACGGCCTAGCCTTAGCGGGGGTAGTGGCAAAGGCCGAGATAATGGACTCTTTGCATGCATCGTCGATCTCAACGTTTGGAGGATCGCCTTTAGCTGCAGCAGGAGGCCTGGCTAATCTTCGCTATCTTTTGGCGAATAACCTGCAAGATAACGCTTTAAAGATGGGTTCTTTAATAGCAAGAAGGTTACAAGAGGCTCGCTCTGAGATGTCTGCAGTGGCAGATATTCGGGGTAAAGGATTGATGATCGGCGTCGAACTTTGTGAACCTGGTACCGTGACGCCTTCTCCTAGACGTGCGAACTTGGTTATGGAGAATGCAAAAAGTAAAGGCATTCTAGTTGGAAAGGGTGGATTGTCTGGTAACGTTCTTAGAGTTGCGCCCCCACTTTCAATCACTGAAGAAGAGGCGACCTTTGGCGTCGAGACTCTGGTAGAGGCCTTGAAATTTGGATCAAGTGAGGCATTGTCATGAGGCGTCTAACGCACTTTATCGACGGTATGTACCAAGAAGGAACGTCGACGCGTGCTGCGAATGTATATAATCCGGCCACCGGCGAGATTGCGAGCACAGTCACTTTAGGAACAAAAGCAGATCTAGATGTAGCCGTTACCTCTGCTGCGAAGGCCTTTTTGGAGTGGAAAGAGACGTCGCTATCTAAGAGATCACAGGTAATGTTCGCCTTTCGGGATCTGCTAGAGAGACGTGTCAAAGATGTCGCAAAGCTGATAACCAATGAACATGGTAAGGTGCTTTCTGATGCCGAAGGTGAGGTTAGACGGGGCCTTGAGGTAGTGGAGTTCGCTTGTGGAGTTCCGCATCTTCTAAAAGGTGACATGTCTGACTCGGTGTCAAGATCGATCGATACTTACTCGATTCGTCAGCCATTAGGTGTGGTAGCTGGTATTACCCCATTTAACTTTCCTGCGATGGTGCCTATGTGGATGTTTCCAATAGCGATTGCATGCGGGAACACATTCGTACTTAAGCCTTCGGAGAAGGACCCGTCCGCTTCGTTGATGTTGGCAGAGATGATGATTGATGCGGGTCTTCCTCGGGGTGTTTTAAACGTAGTCCATGGGGACAAAGAGATCGTAGACGGAATTTTGGAGTCGAAAGAGATAAAGGCAGTTTCTTTTGTAGGCTCCACCGCCATAGCCAGATATATCTACTCGCAGGCAGCTGCTCATGGTAAGAGGGTTCAAGCGCTCGGTGGAGCTAAGAATCATATGGTTGTAGCCAAAGATGCAGACTTGAACTTTGCGGCCGATGCTGCCGTAAGTGCTGCATATGGGAGCGCTGGCGAGCGGTGCATGGCAATTTCGGTCGTTGTGGTAGACGAGGCGGTCGCTGATGATTTTGTTGAGTTAGTTGCTAAAAAGACGAGACAACTTCGAGTTGGCCCCGGAACGCAAGAAAGTTCAGAGATGGGGCCATTGGTGACCATGGAGCATAGAGATCGGGTCGCGTCCTACATTGAAACTGCTAGCACACAAGGCGCCCGTGTCGTTATAGATGGTCGTGAGTCTATTGACATGCATACGAAGGGCTTCTTTTTGGGCCCTTCTCTTGTTGATGCGGTATCTATAGATATGAGTGTCTATCGAGATGAGATCTTTGGACCAGTTCTTTCGATCGTACGAGTAAAAGGATTTGATGAAGCCGTTGAACTAGTCAATACCAATTCCTACGCCAATGGTGCCGCGCTTTTTACTAGAAGTGGAGCGCTGGCACGAAAGTTTAAGCGTGAGATAGACGCGGGAATGGTTGGAATCAACGTTCCAATTCCAGTGCCGGTCGCATACTACTCTTTCGGGGGGAACAAGGACTCATTGTTTGGTGGAAGTCATATGTATGGAACCGATGGAGTTAGTTTTTTTACTCGCTTAAAAGCGGTTACGGAGCGATGGCCAGAGCCTAACGTCGGAGATGTTCAAGGTAGGGACCTCAACTTTCCTGGTACCCGTTGACAGGTGATATCTCCGCTCTCTAAAGGCTATCGGAAGTGGTGATTTTATAGATAGTTGTACTTCTTCCGCTGTGGAACTGCATGGGTTACCGGTTAGAGTCTTGGTAAGAATGAACGCAAAGGACTATCAAGATCTGTCTAGTTATGACTATGATCTACCGGAAGATCGGATTGCTCAAGAACCGTTGGCGATACGCTCAAGTTCAAAACTGCTCGTTTCTCTCGACGGCGAGGTGAGGGTGCAAAAAGTTTCTGAGCTACCCGATCTTCTCCAATCTGGGGATCTTGTCGTTATCAATGACTCAAAAGTGTTCTCAGCGCGCCTTAGATTAAGGAGGGCCTCTGGTGGTTATGCTGAAGTTTTACTCCTTGAAGAGGTAGAGGACGGGTTATTCACTGCGCTGGTTCGCCCGAGTCGAAAGCTTGTTACGGGAGAGCCGTTGTTTCAGGGTTTAACAGAGGTTTTGCGTCTTGCCCGAAGCCCGAAGGACTGTATTGAAGGTCAGCTGCCGCTAGTGAAGCTGAGCGATAAATCTGTAGTTGATCGCTTTGGCGAGGTGCCACTTCCTCCTTACATAAAGAACAAGATTGCCGATTCACAGAGGTATCAAACTATCTATGCGCACAACTACGGTTCGGCCGCAGCTCCGACTGCGGGCCTTCATCTAGATGAAGAGGTGTTCAGGGGATTTCGCAGACGATCAATTGAAGTTGCGACGGTTGAACTTATGGTCGGTGTTGACACTTTTAAGCCGATATCGGCGTCTCGCATTGGAGAACATAAAATGCACTCGGAGCGCTATAAGGTGTCTACAGAGACGTGGGAAAAGATTCAATGTGCGAAAAGAGTAGTTGCGATCGGCACGACTGTGGTAAGAACGCTGGAATCCGTGGCTGCAACTTCACGGCTAGAAGGACGAACAGACCTCTACATAACGCCAGGATATGAGTTTAAAGTGGTGGATGTACTTATGACAAACTTCCACACCCCAAAGTCGTCTTTGTTGGTACTAGTTGCGAGTTTTTATGGTCCGAGATGGCGAGAGCTTTATCAGAATGCACTGGACTCGGGCTTTCGCTTTTTATCTTTCGGTGATGCTATGTTGATTGAGAGAAATAACTCCATTGAGTGGTAGTTTCGCCGTGACAAAAGTATACGACTCTGCGAGGACCGGTACGTTTTGTGGTTCCCGGCATACCTTTGAGACTCCAGTATTTATGCCCGTAGGCACGAGAGGTGCAGTACGTCTTTTCCCCTATGATCTGGTGGCAGAGATAGGTTTTGAGATCGTCCTCGCTAACACATATCATATGATGCTTCGACCGGGCGCAGCTACGGTTGAAGCTCTCGGTGGCTTGCACCGCTTCACGGGGTGGGACGGTGCAATCTTGACAGATTCTGGTGGCTTTCAAGTGATGTCTCTAGGAGCTACCTTTGACGAAGATGGTGTGTCCTTTCGGTCTGTCTATGATGGTGCGAAGTTACGTCTAACTCCAGAAGATGCGATTGAAGTGCAAGAACTACTTGGTTCGGACATAGCTATGGTACTTGACGTATGTACTATGTTGCCCGCCGATCGGTATGAACTCAAAAGGAATCTTGACCTAACTTTAGCGTGGGCAAAGAGGTCTAAGGCGAGAAAGACGCGGTCTGATCAAGCATTATTTGGAATCGTGCAAGGCGGTACAGACGTCGAACTTAGAAAAAGATCCTTGGAAGAGACTTGCGAGCTTTCATTCGATGGATACGCAATCGGAGGTCTAGCCGTCGGGGAAGAGAGGTCATTGACTCTGGACACAGTTGCAAGTTGCACGGAGGTGCTTCCTAAAGAAGCTCCAAGATACCTGATGGGTGTGGGCGATCCATACTCTGTCGTACACGCTATAGCGCTTGGGGTGGATATGTTTGACTGTGTGGCTCCGTCACGCATAGCGCGTCACGGAGTTGCTTGGACATCAACTGGGAAAGTGACAGTTAAGCAGGCACGATACATTCAATCTATGGATCCACTAGATCCGAACTGCGCATGTGAAACCTGTAAACGCTATCCGTTAGCGCTCTTGAACCACCTCTATAAGGTAGACGTTGAAACCTTGGGCGTCTTGCTTACTAGGCACAATCTTTCTTTTATGCAGACGCTCATATCATGGAGCCGCTCGTCGATAAGAGTCGGTAGCTGGTCTGAAGTGAAGAGGTTCGTGGAAACTTACTATAGCTAGGAGCTAAGTGATATGAGTTTCAACTCTTGAAACTACAATAAGCTAGTCGCATTGGAAGGACTTTGATGAGTCAACTAATTTTTGTAATAATTGTTTTAGTAATCCTTTACATGTTGTTTTTGCGCCCCCGTATGAAAGGCGCGAAGACGAACCGAAAGCTCGGTCTACAACCAGGAGATGATGTTGTGTCAAATGGTGGGATCTTCGGTGTCGTTACCAAAACCTACGACCAGAGGATCTATGTCGAGATAGCTCCAGAGGTAGAGGTGATCTTCGATAGGAGATCGTTAACTCATCTTGACAGTGTCATTGTGGACGCTATGGAGGAGGCCGAGGCTAAATTTGATGAGATTGAAGCTAGAAAAGCGCAAACTGAGTTGAAAGAGGGAGATGCGGTCGATGAAGAACCTCAACCCCTATCGAACTTATCCGATGCAAAAGAAGTAGAAGAAGTCAAAGGTGATGATGAAGGTGACGTTAAATAGTGACGAGGTAGCAGGTGATCACTAGGTGAAAGACTTGGTGTAGGGTGACTCTATGATTAAGATCGGTGTTTTAGAGAGAGTATGAGAAAAGGTCCACACGTATTATCAGTCGTTTTATCGATAGTGGTTTCTTTAGGTGCCTTTATCGCTGTGCTAGCGCTCAACTATAAGCCAATACTTGGACTTGATCTGCAAGGGGGAGCCTCGGTCGTCTATAAACCTACTAGAGCTGTTTCCCAGGCGACGTTAAATCAGACCATATCTATTATTCGGAACCGTGTAGATGGTCTAGGAGTGGCTCAACCGAACATCGCTCAACAGGGCAAAGACATAGTGGTGCAACTTCCTGGAATTAAACATCCAAATCAGGCACTTTCTCTTATCGGGCAGACTGCACAGCTTGAATTTCGACCTGTGTTGTGCTCGATCCCTACCTATAAAAAACCTACTGGACAACTCGCTAAAGATATCAAGGCCCATCCTCTTTCTCCGTTTTGTCCAAGTTCAGCACAACAAGATGCACTTGCCCAGTATGAGCCGAATACGACGTTTTCGAAGCTGAACTCTTCAAAAGAAGCCGTATTGTCGCAAACCTCTGGCTCTCGGGTTACGCGTTACGTTCTTGGACCGACACTGGCTAACGGCACTGCACTTTCTAGTGCTTCGGCGGGACTTAATCAACAGCAACAATGGGTCGTGAACTTCTCCCTCACTGCTAAGGCGACGCCACTTTTTAATCAAATTGCGACGACATACTTCGACAAACAGCTGGCGATCGTCTTGGATACGAACGTGATCTCTGCTCCGGTCATAACCACTAAGAGTTTCAATGGGCAAGGTGAAATTACTGGTTCAGGCGGTCAAGCTCAGGCAGAGAATTTGGCATTGGTGTTAAAGTATGGAGCATTACCAGTGCAACTTCAGCAACTTACGGTTCAGACTATCTCACCGACGCTTGGTAAGGCATCGTTGAAGGCGGGAGTGTATGCAGGCTTAGGTGGACTTTTGTTGGTGCTTCTCTATACAGTCCTTTACTATAGAGCTTTAGGGGTGGTTGTACTTTTGGGGCTATCTACAACTGCAGCGATGCTGTGGGCGATTGTGTCTCTGCTTGGTCATACATCTCAGCTGACCTTGGATCTCTCTGGAGTTACTGGCTTGATAGTATCTATCGGCGTCACCGTGGACTCTTATGTAGTTTTTTTTGAACGCTTAAAGGATGAGCTGAGAGGTGGAAAGTCGCTTAGATCTTCGGTGGACAGAAGTTTTGCAAAGGCTTTCCGCACTATAGTCGCGGCAGATCTTGTGTCGCTTATCGGAGCTACTCTGCTCTACCTGCTCAGTATTGGTCCAGTACGAGGATTTGCCTTCTTTCTAGGAATCTCAACGTTGTTAGATGTTGTTTCCGCTTGGTTTTTTACTAGACCCATAGTTATTTTGATGGGCCAGTCTAAGATCGCCCAAAACCCGAGGTTTTTTGGATTAAGTACCGGAGCTCTCAA
Organism: Actinomycetes bacterium; assembly: GCA_021784785.1. Lineage (GTDB taxonomy): Bacteria > Actinomycetota > Acidimicrobiia > Acidimicrobiales > Acidimicrobiaceae > Ferrithrix. Next base: position 20,854 of record JAJYHJ010000173.1, read on the forward strand.
GACGACAGCACCTGCACCTAGTAGTGGTGTCCTAAAACCAAGTGGGGTGTGATCTATGAAACGTCTCTTAGGTGCCTTTAATGGTGCTAAACGCACCTGCGAGTGTACGGTTATAGCGAGTATTGAGGTGGCACTGTGACAACCATTGGCGAAGGTGAAAGAGAGTCAACCCGATCGTCGGATGATGTCTTAATGGGAGCAACGAGAGTGGCTTCCAAAAAGCGATCTCGCTGGAGTGCTCTTTATGAAGGCGAGACGACCATTGGATTTTTGAAAAAGCGTAAGATTTTTTACGCTTTTTCGATAGCAATCATACTGCTAGGAGCTCTCTCTATGGGGGTGCGAGGTCTGAACTTTGGAATCGATTTCAAAGGTGGAACCTCCTGGCAGGTGCCTTCTAGTACTTTAAGTGTCACAAAAGCTCAATCTGTGCTCAGAGCAGATGGGGTCACCCAGGCTACAGTTTTCACATTGGGTACTGGCCATAATCGTACCTTAGAGGCCGAAGCTGACCTCTCAAATCTTTCTCCAGGAGCACAGGCTGCCAAAGACAAGCAGATCTCGGTGGATCTAGCGAAGGCTGGTGGCGTTAGCTACTCTTCGGTTAGCCTAACCAACGTCGGTCCAACGTGGGGTGGTGACGTTACATCGAAAGCGCTCGAGGCCCTGGGATTCTTCTTCCTTGGGATAGTGATATATATATCGATTCGTTTTGAATGGAAGATGGCCGCGGCGGCCTTAGTCGCAGTAATTCACGATCTTTTAGTCACAGTTGGCATCTACTCGATATCCAACTTTCAGATCACGCCTGCGACTGTGATTGCAGTGCTTACAATACTTGGATACTCTCTTTATGATACGATCGTTGTCTTTGACCGGATTCAAGAGAACGTGAAGGCTTTGGTCAATCCTGGTCGTCTTGCTTATGACGACTCTGTGGATCTGTCTTTAAACCAAGTGTTGATGCGATCTTTGAATACATCACTAGTGGCAATTATCCCTGTATTTTCAATCCTTGTCGTTGGTGCTTACATACTAGGTGCGACGACGCTGCAAGACTTTGGTCTTGCATTGTTCGTAGGACTGACTACGGGAGCGTACTCGTCTATCGCCATAGCCTCTCCGGTCCTTGCTTTCTTGAAAGGCCGAGAACCTAGATACCAGAGCCTCAAGAAACGTCTAGGCGCAAGCCACCATCCTTACTCCCCTAAGGCAGTAGCCCAAGGGGTGCTGCTTACCACATCTAGCACCACGGGCGACCAGGGGACGAGGACTCCGCGTTCCAAGCCGAATGGCTCACGGAGAAAGAGTCGAGCAAAGCGTTAGACGTTTTGGTTAAAACTCTTTAGTAGATCTCTTAGAGTCGGCAGTGTCGTTCTGGATATGAGGTAACTTTATATACATAGATGGCTGATGTTGTTGAGATAAAGTTAGAACTGTTTTCACCAGATAGGTTGGTGGAGATTTTCTTGCGCCGCCACGAGAACTATAGTGGAGATCCTCAAGTAATACTTGGTGCTTTCGATCTAGCAAAGTCGGCACATAAAGGTCAGTACCGAAAATCAGGAGAACCGTACTTCTACCATCCACTATCTGTAGCGGAGATTGTAGCGTCATTGGGTGCAGACGAGATTACTGTGTCCGCAGCACTTTTGCACGATGCCGTTGAAGACACTGATTTAGCACTAAAAGAGGTTGAGGATCGCTTCGGGATCTCAGTGGCACAGATAGTAGATGGAGTGACGAAACTTGATCGTCTGAGCTTTGAATCCAAAGAAGCTCAACAAGCTGCTACTATGCGAAAGATGCTCTTGGCAATGGCAAGAGATCCGAGGGTTCTGGTGATTAAGCTAGCCGATCGGCTTCATAACATGAGAACCATTGGCGCACTACCGGATTGGAAACAGCGGCGTACTGCTCAAGAGACGATGGACATCTATGCCCCGTTGGCACACAGACTTGGTATTGCAGAGATTAAGTGGCAGCTTGAGGACTTGGCTTTTGCAACGTTGCACCCCCGACGCTACGCAGAGATTGAACACCTGGTAACGACACGGTCTCCAGAGCGCGAAGAGTATCTGCACTCAGTCCAAGAGATGGTGAAAGTGAAGCTGAGTGAGGTGGGAATCGATGCAGAGGTGACTGGCCGCCCTAAGCATCTCTGGAGCATCTACGAGAAGATGGTGATCAAGGCTAAGGACTTTGACTCAATCTATGACATTGTAGGTATGCGGATCATTACTGAGACTGAAAAAGACTGTTGGGCTGCTCTTGGTGTAGTACATTCCATCTGGTCCCCGGTGCCGGGAAGATTTAAAGACTACGTAAACGCTCCGAAATTTAACCTGTATCAGTCCCTACATACCACTGTCGTACTGCCTAGCGGCAACCCACTTGAGGTTCAACTGCGTACGGCGGACATGCATAGACGCGCTGAGTATGGGGTTGCAGCTCACTGGGGGTACAAGGAGGGTTCGACCAAAGAGGAGCTTGTCTGGTTGCAGCGTATAGTTGACTGGCAAAAAGACACCACAGATCCTCACGAGTTCTTGGAGAATCTCAAGCTTGATCTTGAGGTTGATGAGGTCTATGTATTTACTCCTAAGGGTCGGGTGATAACTCTCCCAAACAACGCTACTCCAATCGACTTTGCCTACGCAGTACACACCGAGGTAGGGCATAGATGTATTGGTGCGAAGGTGAATCAGCGACTTGTACCCTTGGACTCTAAGTTAAACTCAGGTGACACCGTTGAGATCTTTACCTCGAAGGTCCAAAGTGCCGGCCCTTCGCGAGACTGGCTGAAAGTTGTGGTGACTCCACGTGCTCGTAATAAGATTAGACAATGGTTTTCGAAAGAGCGACGAGACGAATCAGTCGAAGTAGGCAGGGAAGAGCTAGTTAAGGCTCTACGGAAAGAGGGCCTAGCTGTTCAAAAACACACGTCACAGACGGGATTAGGACAGATTAGCCAACTGATGGGATTTGACTCCGTTGAAACCCTACTTGCGGCGATCGGAGAGAATCACGTAAGTGCTAGAAGTGTTGTTACAAAACTCCTTCGAGACGTCTACCAAGTGGAAGATGAGACCTCTATACCTATAGTGACTCCGGGACGCGGACGTCGGAAAAGAGGTGGTCCAGGTATATACGTGGAGGGTCTCGACGATGTTATGGTTAAGTTATCCAAGTGTTGTTCGCCTATGCCAGGAGATCCGATTATTGGTTTCGTAACCCGCGGTAAAGGGGTATCGATCCATAGGTCAGACTGCTCTAACGCGATGGCACTATTTAGCTCAGAGGCTGAACGCATGATTGAGGTTGAGTGGGACCTCGAATCTCACGGCATCTTTTCGACTACGATCGAGGTGCGCTCATTGGATCGATCTCGATTACTTGCTGACGTAGCTAGGGTACTTTCCGAACACCATATCAATATCTTAAACTCGTCCTCGCAAGCGGGACACGATAGGGTATCCACTATGCGATTTGAGTTTGAACTGGCAGATCCGGCCCATCTCGAGTCGATCTTGGCTTCTTTACGGCAGCTGGACGGCGTCTATAACGCATATCGGGTATTGCCGAACGGTGGCTCTCCTGCTCCTGCTATTCCAACTTTTGGTGACGATGACCCTAAGGCGACTAAAGTCGAATCTAGGTAATGTGACTCTTCTTGCAGGCGAGTTTTCTTAGATCGTTTACGATCTGGGGTATCTTCGACGTGAGACTTTAAAGGGAAGAATAGGTAGATGTCTTTTGTTTTAGCCACTTTAGTGTTGGTGGCTTCTGTTGTTACTCTGGCTGTATCTGTTCTTGCGCTGCGGGAATCGAAAGCGACATTAAAAGCGTCGGAGAGCTTGATGCGCTCTTTACAGACTGAGACCTTAGAGTTGGTTCGAGAGGCGACTGCCTTGTTGGTCGGCACCAGAGAGGATGTATCAAGGGTTGAAGATCTACTAGAGATGTCTGAACTTAGGTCAAGCGCTATCAATGAAGCCTCTAAGGTCGCTATCGGTGCTATCTCTGCACCGATCGTGCGCTTCCGAGCGCTCAAGTTAGGACTACGGAGAGCAACTGAGTTATTTAGAGCAAAGAGAGGGAGTAGGTAGTTGGCTTCACGGCTTAGGTGGTTGAGTGTGGGAGTGACGATAGGTTCGATAGCTACAGTAAAAGTTGAAAGAGTTCTGCGTCAAAAGATAAAGACCGTTTCTCCTGACTCGATGGTCCGTAGTCTCTCTAAGGAGTTCTCGAAGGTTTCGGAGGACTTTATGTTGTCGGTAAGAGAAGGCTTATACGTTGTTCGAATGGAGAGCTCACGTTCAATCTCTCACGCAATTGATCTGAGAAGGGATGATATCGAAGAGTTTGCGTTGAAGATCAAGTCCAATAAGGCGTTCGGAGAAGAAAGGTTCGATGGAGCTTCCGTGGGGCGGTGTCTGGATGAGGTTTCAGATAGAGCAGAAAGGCTGGTTCGTTGATGGACTCGAACGATCTTCGGAAGGAGTTTACGAGATACTTCGTAGAGAGGGGGCACGTCTCTGTGCCTTCGGCTTCTCTTATCCCTCATGACGATACGATCCTTTTCACCGTGGCTGGAATGGTTCCCTTCAAGCGATACTTTTTAGGAGAAGAGACTCCGCCGTATCAACGAGCAACATCTATCCAAAAGTGCATTCGTGCTGGCGGAAAGCATAACGACCTTGACCAAATTGGAAAGACGCTCCGGCATTTGACTTTCTTTGAGATGCTGGGTAACTTCTCTTTCGGCGATTACTTCAAAGAAGCGGCGATTCCGTATGCTTGGGGATTTGTAACCGAGGTCCTAAAGTTGGATCCAAATAGACTTTGGGTGACGGTTCATATAAGTGATGACGAAGCGGCACAGATCTGGCAGCATCAGGTAGGGGTTCCCTGTTCACGTATACAACGTCTTGATGAGGACAACTGGTGGCAGATGGCTGACATCGGCCCCTGTGGACCGTGCTCCGAGATCTACTATGATAAGGGACCAGAGTATGGAGATGACGGCGGTCCTGAATTTGGATCCGATGAGAGGTTTTTGGAGATCTGGAACCTTGTCTTTATGCAGTTCGTTCGAGATGCCCAGGGTAATCTGACCCCGCTTCCAAAACCAAGCATCGATACCGGCGCTGGACTTGAAAGAATAGTTCCCATTCTGCAGGGCAAGGGTTCTGTGTATGAGACCGACCTTATGGTACCGATGGTCCAAACGGCCGAATCTATAACTAACACTAAGTATGGCATGGGTCACAAAGAGGACGTGTCGCTTCGTATCATAGCTGACCATGCACGTGCCATGACGTTTCTAGTGTCAGATGGAGTCTTTCCCACGAATGAAGGTAGAGGCTATGTCCTTAGGCGAATTATAAGAAGAGCGGTGTTGCGGGCCTACATGTTGGGGGCAAAGGACGATATGGTAACCGGGCGCCTTGTGGATTCAGTAGTTACGTCTATGGGAGAGTATTACCTTGAGCTGAGGGAGCGAAGTTCCTATATAAAAGAAGTGGTTGAAAGGGAAGAAGAAGCCTTCCGTAACAGGATTATGGTTGGTGTCGAACTGTTTGAAAGAGAGATTCGAGATAGCTCTTTCATAAGCGGATCAGCTGCCTTTCGTCTCCACGACACCTTTGGCTTTCCTATCGAACTTACAGTTGAGATGGCTGAAGACAGAGGTGTGGTTGTCGATACAGCTGGTTTCCATCGCGAGATGCAGCAACAAAAACACCAATCTCGTGAGGCAGGCCTGGGAGGAAAAGGCCGAGAGAAAAAGGACGAAAGGGCCTTTGAGCTCCTTGAGACTCATGGACCGACGCAATTCACCGGATACGAAAAAACGGTTGATGAGGGGAGGATCCTTGCCCTGTACGCATCTGAAGGGAACAAAGATGAACTGTATCTGTACCTTGATAGGACTCCCTTTTACCCCGAAGGCGGTGGCCAGGTAGGAGACAAGGGGACCATCAGTACAGACAGCGCTGTATTAGACGTCCTAGATACTAACTACGCCACTAGTCAGATCATACGGCACCTGGTTAGAGTAAAAGAAGGCAGCGTTGTTATAGGATCTTTGGCTAAGTGTGAGGTAGATGAGTTGGCTCGTATGAGCACTAGGCGTAATCATACCGGCACACATCTTCTTCACTATGCGCTTCGTCAGGTGCTTGGTGAGCATGTAAAGCAGCAAGGATCACTAGTTGAACCCGGGCGATTGAGGTTTGACTTTACGCACTGGGGACCGTTGTCTAAGGACGAGATTCGACAGGTGGAACAGGTGATCTACCGAGAGATTATATCTGACGCCAAGGTAGTTACGAAAGAGATGGACAAAGAGGAAGCTATCTCTGAAGGGGCGATCGCTTTTTTTGGCGACAGATATCAAGATGTGGTTCGGGTCGTAAAAGCTGGGGATCACTCCGTTGAGCTTTGCGGCGGTACCCATGTCTCTTCTCTTGGAAATATAGGCCTGTTCAAAGTAGTGTCGGAGTCCTCGATAGGTTCAAATACTCGACGAATTGAGGCCGTAACTGGAGAAGGTGCTCTTGAGTATGTCATGGCGACAGAAGATCTAGTGGGGGAGCTCGAATCGCTGCTAAGGACGAGTCGAGGTGAACTGATATTTAAAGTTGCCTCGCTTAAGGCTAAAGAGCGAGAGCTTTTAGATGAGGTAAAGAAGATCAAGACTCAGAGCCTTAGGTCGATATCGCAAGAGTTGATCAACGGCGCTTTGGGTCGTTTCCTCGTTGGTAGGGTGGATAACCTTTCGCCTGAAGAGCTAAAAGACCTCGCTCTTATGATTCGATCCCAGTCACCCATGATGAAGGTGGTCGTGGTGGGAGGGGTCTACGGATCGCGGGTCGCCCTTGTATGTTCAGTCATCGATGGTTTTGATCGGAAGGCGTCTGACGTAATTCAACAAGCAGCTTCGCTTGTTGGAGGTGGGGTGGGTAGGCAGGTATCGCTAGCGCTTAGTGGAGGGAAGGATACGTCACGCCTAGACGACGCTTTGCAGCTTGTGAAAGATGATCTTAGCGGTATGCTTTAGCGACGAAGGCAATATATGCGGGTAGTGGGAATTGATCTAGGCGATAAACGTGTGGGGGTAGCGGTATCTGACTCCGAGAGGACCGTTGCGGTCCCAGTAGATGTGTTTGTGCGCGGTGGGAATCAGCATCAAGATATGAAGAGACTCGCCAAGGTTATTCATGAGCACGAACCTAAGATTGTAGTTGTGGGAACTCCGCTGCTACTCTCAGGTGGGTCGTCAAAGCAAACTTTGAGAGTCAACTCTGAGGCAAAAATGCTTTCTAAACTACTAGATGCAGAGGTTCAGTTGTGGGACGAGAGGTACTCTTCCCGACAAGCGGAACGACGGCTTAGGGAAATCGGACATAGCTCAAAGTCAATGCGGAAAATTGCTGATGCGCAGGCTGCCTGTATTATCTTGCAGAGTTGGATAGACGCTAACGTTACACGAAGCGCCGATGAGGATAACGGGCAGAGGTTGTAATTGAGCGATCATAAAAACGAGAGCGACGAGGTTTTTGAACCCGCATCGTCCTTAGACGACGGCTTGGTAAGTCTGTCGGAGACGTCGGATGAGGTGGAAGGCTTCGGAGAAGTCAAAAGCGGGCGTATGGTACGACTTGATGGTCGATCAATGATTGCCAAAGTACTGCTAGTTGTGGTCGTTATCATGCTTGTTACCGTAGCTTACGGTGGAATCTACTATTACCAAAACATTAACGGCGCCGCCGGTGGGTCACGTGTAGTCGTCCTCGTTCCAGTGGGTGATAATCTTGACTCACTGGCAACGACGCTGGATAAACGTGGTGTGATCTCCTCGGTAACTGTATTTCGTGTCTATCTTCGTCTTCACGGTTATCTGGGACTCCAACCAGGTATCTACTACTTCCAAAGACATGAACCTTACGCGAAGATTTTTGCACAGATACGAGGAGGCCCCTCCTCTGTGCGGCTTACTCTAATTCCCGGATGGACGTTATCAGAGATAGCAGCTGAGGTCGGAAAGATTCCTTATCATAGTGCGAAGGGATTTTTAAAGACGGCCATGTCTACAACTGGGTTGAGTTCTCCGTATCTTCCAAGTTCAGCGTCTAGCGTTGCGGGCTTGGTCTACCCAGACACCTACTTTGTTTCACCTTTAGAAAGTGATAAACAGGTACTGCAGACGGCTATAGATCGATTTGATCAGATCGCATCGGAGATTGGTCTATCTCCTAACGGAAAATACAATGGGCTGAGTGCGTATCAAGTAGTAGTAGTGGCGTCCATAGTGCAAAAAGAGGCGACTACGGTAGGAGATATGGCCAAGGTAGCAAGAGTGATCTTGAACCGCCTATCTGTCGGGATGAATCTGCAGATGGACTCGACTGTAAGGTACGCTACGGGAAACTTCTCAAGCCCCCTTACTCAAGCGAATCTTGATAGCCCATCTCCTTATAACACATATGTGTCTCATGGACTGCCGCCATCACCAATATCTGAACCCTCGAGCCAGGCACTTAGGGCAGTTATACATCCTGCAAAAGGAAGTTGGCTGTACTTCGTAGCGCTGAAGGGGCACTCGTCAGAGTCCTTCTTTAACACCTACGCGGAGCAAGAGCAAGCGATATCTCAAGCTGGTGGAGTTGCATAGCTGATGCAGGACGACTTTCGACTACCGATCAGCGCGACAACGAAACTGCTAGGCGTAGTCGGTGATCCGATATCGCACTCGCTCTCTCCAGAGATCCATAACGCCGCAATCTTGGAGCTTGGTATTGACTACGCCTTCTTGGCGTTTCGAGTTCCATCTGCTTCCCTTGGTCGAGCCATTGAAGGAGTAAGGGGTCTAGGTATTCGTGGACTTTCTGTTACGATGCCGCATAAGGCAGATATCGGACAGTACCTGGACTCCGTAAGTGAAGATGCTAAAGCATTGAACTCTGTCAATGCCGTCTACTGGGACGAGACTACGGCGAGACTCTGCGGTACTTCGACCGATGGGGTTGGTTTTATAGATGGATTGAAGTCTGAATGTAGCTTTGACTTTAAAGGAAAAGTGGTGGGCGTAATAGGAGCTGGTGGGGCTGCTAGATCCATTGTATTGGCTTTGGTTCACCAAGAGGTTGAGGAAGTCCAAGTGTTGGGTCGAAGTCAATCCAAGCTAGAGCAGACCGTTGCGATAGGCGGTGATAGATGTGTGGCGGCTACCGTAGAGTCTTTGAGAGACTGTGATCTTATCGTAAACGCTACTCCAGTGGGCATGAGTGGACGAAATGACTTCGGTGGACTTCCCGTTCCAACTTGGGTGTTGCGCGAAGAGATGTTGGTGTGCGATATTGTTTATACTCCGCTTGTGACTGAATTAATGAAGGTTGCTGCGGCGAAAGGCTGCCGAACCGTCGGCGGGCTTCCAATGCTTTTGCACCAAGCAGCTCATGCCTTTAGGCTTTTTACGGGCTTTGATCCACCCTATGAGGCTATGAGAAGGGCGGTCAGGGCTCGACTCAATGGATAGACAGTGCACAGTTGGGGCGGTATGGTTGGTTTCGGACCAGACGGAGTTTGTCTATCGTCATTTTTAGGGTCAAAGGTGCGAAGACATCGACGTTGAGGATAATTTACTTTTGTTGACCTTGTAATACGTCGATAAGAGATCTGTGGATGAAGCAACAGCGACATCGAAACAGAGGATGAATCCTCCTGTGCCTGGTAGGGATCTATCACCCTTAGCTCGAGGGCTGATCCTTGCGCGCCTTATCGATGAGCAGACCCTTAGGGTCGTACTTTCAGAACAGACGCGATCTCAAAAGGCTTTGATTCCGTTCTTGCTAGAAAAAGGTATTGTCAACGAGATTGCTCTCGGACAGTTTCTTGCCTCTAGATTGGGTCTTGAGTTCGTTGATCTTGATAGTATTTCCGTCGACGACCAGGTGGCGACTTTAGTCTCTAGCCAGATATGCAAGAAGCATGTGCTTTTACCTCTTGGAATGAAAGATGACCGCATCGTGCTTGCAATGGCAGATCCTACCAATGTCGTTGCGCTTGATGATGTAAGGGCAATCACTCGTAAGGAGGTAAGGGTTGTCGTCGCCCCGTGGAGCCAGCTTACCTCACTGATAGAGCGCATTCAACGTATGGGTGAAGAGGCCCTAGAGACCACGGCCCTTGCCGCGAGCGAGGAGGCTGGAGGAGGCGGTCAGCTAGAGGCAGACGTTACCGATATGGTAGACGATGCACCTATTATCCGACTGGTCAACATGACAATATCTCAAGCGGCCTTAGATAGAGCATCAGATATTCACATTGAACCGCAACAAGGCGACATCCGAATTAGATTTAGAATTGACGGAGTTCTACATGAGGTAACGCGGGTGCCAAAGGCGCTTCAATCTGGAATTGTTACCCGACTCAAGTTGATGGCGAGTCTCAATATTGCCGAGCGTAGAGTTCCTCAAGATGGTCGCATAACTTTGAAGATTGACGGGAAAGAGGTAGATCTTCGCGTAGCTACACTTCCGACGGTGGAAGGCGAAAAGGTCGTAATTAGGATATTAGATAAAAGTAGAGCACAGTTTTCACTGGGAGAGTTGGGATTTACAAGGGAGTCCCTTGAGCGATTCGAACGCTCATTTAGGAAGCCGTGGGGAACTATCTTGGTGACTGGTCCCACAGGTTCCGGAAAATCTACAACTCTATACGCAACAATCAATATTTTGAATGAAGTTCAACGAAATATCATCACAGTTGAAGATCCAGTCGAGTTTCGTCTAAACGGCATCAACCAGGTCCAGGTTCACAACAAGGCTGGTTTAAGTTTTGCTAACGCGCTGCGATCAATTTTAAGGTCAGATCCGGACGTAATACTTGTAGGTGAGATTCGTGATCGGGAGACTGCTGCGATCGCCGTTGAAGCGGCTTTGACTGGTCATCTCGTGCTGTCGTCTCTACATACCAACGATGCCGCATCAACGCCATCTCGTTTGACAGAGATGGGTGTTGAGCCTTTTTTGATAGCCTCAGCCCTAGACTGTGTGGTCGCACAGAGGTTGGCGCGAAGGTTGTGTGATAACTGCAAGATTCCCCTTGAGATAAGTGAGTCAGATCTTATCGTGGCTGGATGGAACTTAGACGAGATGCCAGTTCCAGAGGTTCTCTATAGAGCGCGTGGCTGTAAGCAGTGCTCACATACAGGGTTTCGGGGTCGAATTGCGATCCATGAAGTGATGCCAATAGATGAGGATCTTGAAAGAGCGATAGCGGAAGGAGCCCAAACTGACTCAATTCGTCATCTCGCGCTAAAGGCTGGAATGATCGATATGCGGAGCGTTGGCCTCCTACATGTTGCGAGTGGGACGACTTCCTTAGAAGAGATACTAAGGGTTGTTGCGTAACTTACCGACATAGCCAATGTGACTGTAGTTGAGTGTCTTAGCTTTAGAGTCCGCGATTGGAAAAGTGCGTCGTGGCTGATGCGATAACGGACTCGTATCCTTTCCATATAAACGATATGCTCTCCTATCTTGTATCGGTAGGCGGATCAGACCTTCATCTTTCAGCAGGCACGACTCCGAGTTTTCGAATCGATGGTGACTTAGTTCGACGAGAGGATCTTCCGCCGATTCCCCCCCGCCTTCTTCAGGAGATGGTCTACTCTGTGCTTACTCAGAGTCAGCGCGAACGCTTTGAAGAGAACTTAGAGTTGGACAGCTCCTACTCTGTACCGAAATTGGGTAGATTTAGAATGAATGTGCTCCGTCAACGAGGAAGCGTGGGAACAGTATTTCGTTTCATTCCATATCAAATTGCGTCGATCTCGGAACTTGGACTTCCCTCTGTAATTTCCTCGTTTGCAGAGTTACCTAGAGGTTTGGTGATCGTCACTGGCCCTACAGGCTCTGGTAAGTCCACGACGTTGGCAGCGATCGTTGATCAGATCAATGCGTCACGGGCCTGCCACATTGTAACCATTGAAGATCCTATCGAGTTCCTACATAAGTCAAAGAGGTCTCTCGTGGATCAGCGAGAGGTGGGTACCGATACCAAGTCTTTTGCATCTGCACTCAGGCACGTCTTAAGGCAAGACCCAGATGTGATACTTGTTGGTGAGATGAGAGATCTAGAGACCGTGTCCTCTGCCATAACGGCCGCCGAAACAGGACATCTTGTTATGGGCTCACTCCATACCCAAGATGCACCTCAGGCTGTTGATCGCATGATCGATATTTTCCCTACAAATCAACAGTCTCAGGTGCGCATCCAGCTTGCCTCTACAATTCAGGGAATAGTAACGCAGCAGCTGCTACGGCGGGCGAGTGGGACGGGCCGAGTTGCTGCGACAGAGGTGATTGTGGGAACACCTGCGGTTAGAAACCTTATTCGAGAAGGGAAAACGCATCAAATCTACTCGGCTATGCAGGCCGGAGCTCAGTTTGGTATGCAGACGATGGATTCATCTTTGGCAAAGTTGCATAGACAAGGAGAGGTTTCGCTCAAAGAAGCACTATCGGCCTCGTCGAGTCCTGAAGAGGTTAGGCGACTATTAGGATCGGGTAACGGAGTTGTTGGAAACATACGCGTATAAAGCACGTGATAAGGCTGGAAATGTTCTTGATGGGAAGGTCGAGGCTGAGAGCCAGGAACTAGTGGTCGCAAGACTTAAGGAGATGGGGTTTATACCAGTCTCAGTTACACGTTCCAAAAGCTCGTTAGCTAAGACTGAGATAAAGATTCCGGGGCTCACTGATCGTATCACACCAAAAGACGTTGCAGTATTCTGCCGACAGTTTGCGACGATGATCAGCTCTGGGCTGACCCTTCTTAGAGCTCTAAATATTCTAGTTGTTCAGGCAGAGAACCCCAATTTTCAAAAGACTCTCCAGCAGGTGAAGGTGGATATAGAGAGAGGTTCGTCGCTCTCGGTAGCGCTAAGCAAGCATCCTAAGGTATTCGACCACCTCTTTGTTGCCATGGTACGTTCAGGAGAGTCTGGTGGAGTTCTTGACGAAGTGCTTATGCGCCTTTCAAATACGCTGGAGAAGCAGGTGGAGATAAGACGGAAGATGAAATCGGCGATGACCTATCCGGTCGCTGTGCTCATACTTGTTGTTCTTATCCTTACTGCGATGATGATTTTCGTTATTCCAACCTTCAAAAAGATTTTTGCTTCCTTACACGGACAACTTCCTTTGCCTACAAGAATATTAATGGCGGTATCGCATATATTTGTGGCATACCTCCCCTTGGTCGTGTTGTTTTATATCGGAGCGACCGTAGGTTTTATTAGGTTTAGACGATCCAAGAGGGGTCGAGAGTTCTTGGACCGATTGATCCTTAGGATTCCTATTTTTGGAAAACTTGCGCACAAGTATGCAATAGTTCGTTTCTCTAGGACATTGGCGTCATTGTTGCGTTCCGGTGTCCCAATACTCAACTCTTTGTCGATCACAGCGGAGGCGGCAGGAAACGTGAAAATGGTTGAGGCGGTCGCTGATATTGAAGTTGGGGTAAAACAAGGTGAACCTTTAGCTCGCCGCATGGCCATGCACTCAATTTTTCCACCGATGGTGACTCAAATGGTCTCCGTTGGCGAGGAAACCGGAGGCGTGGACGACATGTTGGACAAAGTGGCGTCGTTCTATGAGAGCGAAGTAGAGGCAATGGTAGCGTCACTCTCTTCGCTGCTTGAGCCGGTGTTGATAGTAATTCTAGGGTCAGTCGTAGGCTCGATGGTTATCTCACTTTATCTACCGATGTTCAACGTCTACAAGCTGATTAACTAGCGAGTTGTCAATTTGCAGTGATAAAAGCATTTTTCGCGGTTATGGTATAATCCAAAAGCAATTAATTTGCACTATAAAAGCAATCTGCAGTTCAGAGGCACTTTTCATCCAGAGGGCAAAAATGCGCGTTTGGGGCAAAATTTACCATAATATGCCCATATATGCGTATATTATGCATCTGCGTGTGTTTTAAAAGAATTGCGGTGGCTGATCATAAGGCTTGACATCTGTCCCAGCCATCGATATTTTTGTTGCTGAATGGAGGGGTATGCTTATTGAGGGAGCCGTATCCACCGTCCCTCCCCGCATTCTCCCTAAATAACAATAGGGCCTAGGTATTTTTGCATGGAGGCGAAGATCTCGTTTGCACTCTTGGTCCATATAAAGGGCTTGGGATCGTCATTTGATTTCTTAGCCCACTTGGTAATGCCC
>JAJYHJ010000138.1 GCA_021784785.1 Actinomycetes bacterium
CCGGGGCTAGTTCTCTACGCTCGATTGGGCCTTTACGTGGCACTTAACTACTTCTCCCTCTTTGCGCCGTAGCGACTTCTTGCTTGTTTCCTATTCTTAACACCCGCTGTATCAAGTGTTCCGCGAATAATCTTGTATCTCACACCAGGGAGATCCTTAACACGACCACCGCGAACAAGCACAATGGAGTGCTCTTGGAGATTATGACCGACACCTGGAATATAAGCGGTCACCTCCACCCCTGAGGTTAGTCTTACTCGAGCGACTTTCCTAAGCGCTGAGTTCGGTTTCTTGGGGGTAGTTGTATACACGCGCGTGCAGACACCACGACGTTGCGGCGAACCCTTCAACGCTGGAGTTTTCGTCTTACTTCTCTTAGTCTCGCGACCTTTGCGCACCAATTGAGCGATCGTGGGCACGACAATCCTCTCTCAGAAATTTATTTGAGTCAATAGTAGATACTTTCTACCTAGACAAACCAAAGTTACATATTATGCGGATGGAGCGTCGATCATATCACACAAACGCCAACCATCCGCAAAATCTTCGTAAAAACTATACCTCACCGGTCAAATCTGGTGGAGTGTCATCCTCAAAGACAACCTCTTCTTCCACCTCCACTTCCTCGCCATAGGCTGAAGAACTTCGATAGTCGGAGTAGTAACCGTAGTCATCGTCGTAGTCTTGGGAGCTCCAAAACGATAGGGGTTTCGCATCAGGAGCACTTACTTGAAACGCTCGATAACTCTTCATACCAGTTCCTGCAGGTATCAACTTACCGATGATAATGTTCTCCTTAAGGCCTAGCAGCGAGTCCGACTTACCTTCAATGGCAGCCTCTGTAAGAACCCTCGTAGTCTCTTGGAAAGAGGCAGCCGAAAGCCATGACTCTGTCGCTAACGACGCCTTCGTGATTCCCATTAATTCGGGTCTTCCTTCAGCCGGTTTACCTCCACGAGCAACCACGGCCCGGTTAGTGTCGGCATATACTCTTGCATCGACTCGCTCCCCTGGCAAGAACTCGCTATCTCCAGGTTCTGCGACAGTTACCCTACGAAGCATCTGCCGGACTATTAGCTCAATATGCTTGTCATGAATGGACACGCCTTGGTCTCGATAGACCTTTTGAACCTCCTCCACCAAGTACTGTTGCGTCTCTCTGATACCTTTAACTTCAAGAAGCTGTTTCGGGTCCTTCGGGCCTTCCACAAGAGCATCACCAGCTTCTACCTCTTGACCATCGACTACCTCAAGGTGGGTACGAAGCGAAAGATCGTATGTCTCTTCTTCCCCTTCGTCAGAGACCACAGTTACCCTTCGAACAGCCTCGCCCTCTTCGACGCGTACAACGCCAGAGCTATATGACAATATTGCAGCTCCCTTAGGTGTACGAGCTTCAAAAAGTTCGACGACTCTCGGTAGCCCGTGTGTGATGTCCTCACCCGCTATACCGCCCTGATGGAAAGTACGCATTGTCAACTGAGTTCCAGGCTCACCAATCGACTGAGCAGCAACTACACCTATAGCTTCACCCAGCTCAATCTGTCCCGCACCAGCAAGTGCCTGACCATAACACATTGCACAGACGCCATGTTCTGTGTCGCACGTCAACACTGATCTAACCCTTATACGCGATACCGCAGAATCGTTTCGAAGTACTGCTACCAACTTATCAGTAAGAAGAGTACCTGCTTCCATAACGGATTCATCTGACAACGTTACTGGCTCTGCCAAGACCCTACCGTAAGCTCTTGTCTCAAGATAGTAACGCTTTCCGGATTCATCTGGATAAACATCTTCGATCCATATGCCTCGAGAGGTTCCACAGTCTATCTCACGTACAATCAACTCTTGAGCTACATCGACTAGACGCCTAGTCAGGTACCCTGAGTCGGCAGTTCTTAGAGCTGTATCGGCAAGACCCTTTCTCGCACCGTGCGTGGAGATAAAATACTCAAGAACCGATAGCCCCTCTCTAAAAGACGAAACTATTGGTCGAGGAATCATCTCGCCACGGGGGTTCGAAACTAACCCTTTCATACCAGAGATCTGACGAATCTGCTGAGCATTACCACGTGCTCCTGAGTCCACCATCATGTTGATGGGGTTGAAGATATCAGATGCAAGCATCTGATCCATCGCTCTACCGATCTCAGAGTTCGCTGCTGTCCAAATCTCGATCTCTTTTTGCTTTCGCTCATCGTCCGTAATGATTCCGCGTTTGAACTGCTGTTCAGCTTTCTGAGCTTCCTTCTCGTGACGATCGATAATCTCTGCCTTGTTACTAGGAGTACGAACATCATTGATCGAGATAGTCAGGCCACTTTGCGAAGCAAATCGGAAACCAATAGCTTTTATCTTGTCAAGAGACTCTTGAGCCACACCCTTTGGATAGTTGTTTGCTATCTCTTCGACGATTGATCCAATCGGAGTGGCTTTCTTGCCAATCAACTCATTGACAAAACGAAAACCCTTCGGGAGGGTCTCATTGAACAGAATTCGTCCAACCGTTGTATCGATAGTTTCATAGGTTGGCACACCATCCTCATCACATCCAATCTCCCGTCGGTACTGCACCTTTGTATGGACAGTAACCTCCTTTGATTCATAGGCCCTCTCGACCTCATGGAGGTGCCTGAAGACCTTACCTTCCCCAGACTCACCAGCGACTTCGGTCGTAAGATAGTAGATTCCGAAGACCATATCCTGCGTAGGAACCGTTATCGGGCGTCCTGTCGCCGGAGAGATTATGTTATTTGCCGAAAGCATAAGTACACGAGCTTCCGCTTGTGCCTCAGGAGATAGCGGAAGGTGCACAGCCATCTGATCTCCATCGAAGTCCGCATTAAACGCGGCACATACTAACGGATGTATCTGTATGGCCTTTCCTTCAACCAAAACTGGTTCAAAGGCTTGAATACCTAATCTATGCAACGTAGGTGCCCGATTCAACATGACCGGATGTTCCTTGATAACCACATCAAGAACTTCCCATACTTGTGCACGTCGTCGTTCGACCATACGTTTTGCAGACTTTATGTTTTGGGCAAAGTCCAAATCTACCAAGCGTTTCATTACAAACGGCTTGAACAGCTCAAGTGCCATCTGCTTTGGAAGTCCACACTGGTGAAGTTTCAACTTGGGACCAACGACTATAACGCTCCGACCTGAGTAATCGACTCGCTTACCGAGGAGGTTCTGACGGAAGCGTCCTTGCTTACCCTTTAACATGTCCGAGAGACTCTTGAGTGGTCGGTTCCCAGGACCCGCCACAGGACGTCCTCGACGACCATTATCAAAGAGAGCATCAACAGCCTCTTGGAGCATACGCTTCTCGTTGTTGACGATAATTTCAGGTGCGCCGAGATCTAAAAGGCGCTTTAGTCGATTGTTTCGGTTGATCACCCTACGATAGAGGTCGTTTAAATCCGATGTCGCAAACCGACCACCATCTAGCTGCACCATTGGCCTCAAGTCAGGGGGAATCACCGGTACTACACCAAGAATCATCGCACCTGGATCGTTGATTCGCTTACTTTCGCCGTCGCGACGATTAAATGCTGACACTATTTTAAGCCGTTTAATAGCCTTTTGTCTTCTTTGTACCGATAAAGGCCTCCTGGCATCAACCGGTTCTATCATCTCGCGGAGTTTTATCTCTTCTTGGTCTAGGTCTAACCGGTCGATTAATTTCCTGATCGCCTCCGCACCCATTCCGCCTTCAAAGTAATCTCCATACCGATCCTTGAGTTCTCTCCACAGAAGTTCGTCTTCAATGATCATACGACCATGGAGTTCTCTAAACTCTTCAAATGATCTGCGATAAAGATCGATCTTGCTATCAAAACGATCTCTTACATAAGCGATCTCCTTGTCAGCTTGCTTCTGTCGCGCCCGTAAGTCAGCATCCTTAGCTGAGGTAGCTTCGAGTTCAGCTAGGTCTTTCTCTAAGTCCTGGAACTGCCTCTCTAGAGCCAGATCCCTTTGGTTTTCGAGTTCCTTCAACTCCTCACGAAGTTCAGCTTCAAGATTGGGAAGATCCTCGTGTCGTCGGTCAACGTCGACCCAAGTAACCAGGTTTGCAGCGAAATAAATCACCTTTTCAAGTTGCTTGGCCTTTAGCTCTTCCTTAGTAGTGGTCCCCATAAGTAGGTACGCTAGCCAAGAGCGTGTACCCCTAAGGTACCATATGTGGACGACAGGAGCAGCAAGCTCAATATGACCCATCCGCTCTCTGCGGACCTTGGATCGCGTTACCTCAACTCCACATCTTTCACAGATAATACCCTTAAAACGAACCCTCTTGTACTTACCGCATGAACACTCCCAGTCTCTGGTAGGTCCAAAGATCTTTTCACAAAACAACCCGTCCTTTTCTGGACGAAGAGTACGGTAATTTATTGTCTCAGGCTTTTTCACCTCTCCATGAGACCACGACAGTATGTCTTCAGAGGTGGCAAGACCAATTCTAAGTTGTTCAAAGTTATTTAAGTCAAGCATTAAAGACCCCCGTCCTCGCTCCTATACCCTTCACCGTAGTCAGATCCTCTCTCAGGTCTAGAGATATCTATCCCTAGCTCCTCAACACTTCTATAGACGTCTTCGTCAAGTTCCTTTATTTGAATCTCTTCTCCTAATGCCGATAGAACCTCTACGTTTAGACAGAGAGACTGCATCTCCTTGATCAGAACTTTGAAACTCTCAGGTATTCCTGGCTCAGGTATGTTCTCGCCCTTCACGATCGATTCGTATACCTTTACGCGTCCAACCACGTCATCGGACTTAATCGTTAGCAGCTCCTGGAGCGCGTAAGCAGCGCCATATGCTTCGAGAGCCCATACCTCCATCTCTCCAAAACGCTGTCCGCCAAACTGTGCCTTTCCTCCAAGTGGCTGTTGAGTAATCATTGAGTACGGACCGGTGGAGCGAGCATGGATCTTGTCGTCTACGAGATGGGCAAGTTTCAAAATATAGACGTAGCCAACCGAGATTGCGTTGTCATACGGCTCTCCATTTCTGCCATTAAATAGTGTGACCTTCCCGTCGATTCCAATCTGCCGTCTACCGTCTGCGGAGTCTGGATTAAGGTCCTCAAACACTTTTTGTATCGTTGGGTGACGCCCTGACTTACCCTCTTCATCCCAGTGAGCACCGTCAAAAACAGGAGTCGCTACCCATGTTGACGGTTCCGTTCTCGGCCGAGTCTTAACCTCAGTGCCTTTGATCGGATTGGTGGCTAGTTCATTTGACTTCCATCCCCATCTTGCCGCGTATCCAAGGTGGGATTCAAGCACCTGGCCCACGTTCATCCTCGAAGGGACACCCAATGGGCTCAGTATGATATCCACTGGGGTTCCATCCGATAGATATGGCATGTCCTCAAGTGGCAGAATCTTAGAGATAACACCTTTATTACCGTGGCGGCCTGCCAGTTTATCTCCTTCAGTTATCTTACGCCTCTGTGCGACATACACTCGAACTAGCTGATTCACTCCTGGAGCCAACTCGGTAGAGTCCTCACGAGTAAATACTTTAACGTCTATAACTTTGCCGGATTCGCCGTGGGGAACCTTCAAAGAGGTGTCGCGAACCTCTCGAGACTTCTCTCCAAAGATTGCCCTCAACAGTCTCTCTTCAGGGGTAAGTTCCGTTTCACCTTTTGGAGTCACCTTGCCAACCAAGATATCTCCTGGTCGCACCTCGGCACCTATGCGAACAATACCACGTTCATCTAGGTCTGCCAATATCTCTTCTGAGAGATTAGGTATATCCCGAGTGATCTCTTCCGCGCCCAGCTTCGTGTCGCGGGCGTCTGTCTCATACTCTTCTATGTGAATTGAAGTCAGTACGTCATCGCGGACTAGTCTCTCTGACAAGATTATCGCATCTTCATAGTTATAACCTTCCCATGGCATAAAAGCCACTAAGAGGTTTTTACCTAAAGCCAACTCACCATTATGAGTAGCAGGGCCGTCAGCCAATAGGTCGCCTTTGTCAACCTGCCGACCCACCTCAACTAAGACTTTCTGATTAAGACAGGTATTTTGGTTGGACCGCTTGAACTTAGAAAGACGATAGATCTTTCTCCCAAGTACGTTACCAAACTTATCACTTTGACCTGGTGAGTACTCGACCACGACACTTTCGCCAGAGACTTCGGTCACTACTCCCGTAGCTTCCGCCAAGATCACATCACCAGCGTCTTGAGCAGCGCGCGCCTCCACTCCTGTACCGATGTACGGCGCCTCGGGTACCACCAAAGGTACAGCTTGCTTTTGCATGTTTGCGCCCATAAGCGCTCTGTTAGCGTCGTCGTGTTCTATGAAGGGAATTAGGGATGTCGAGACCGAGATGATCTGCTTCGGCGATACGTCCATAAGATCTACCTCTGTCGCCGGAACGACGTCCACCTCTGAAGTAGATCCGTAAGAGACCGCATTTGCTCCTACCCTGACGACTGCTCCTTGGGGAGCCCTCCGAACCAGTACTCTGTCCTCCAAAAATCGCCCATCAGCATCAATCTTTGCCGAAGCTTGAGCGATAACGAACTCTTCCTCCTCATCGGCCGCCAAATATACTATCTCGTTAGTTACCCGGCCATCTACCACCTTGCGGTAAGGGGTCTCGATAAAGCCGTGATCATTGACTTTCGCAAAAGTCGCTAGTGCACCTATTAGGCCAATGTTCGGTCCCTCTGGAGTCTCGATAGGACACATCCGCCCATAGTGCGACGAGTGCACGTCTCGAACTTCAAAACCGGCTCGCTCTCTCGAAAGACCTCCAGGTCCAAGTGCTGACAGTCTACGCTTATGAGCAAGTCCTGATAGCGGATTATTTTGGTCCATAAACTGAGACAGTTGTGAGGTACCAAAGAACTCTTTAATAGCTGCTACGACCGGACGAATGTTGATCAAAGTCTGAGGAGTAATAGCCTCCACGTCTTGAGTCGTCATTCTTTCGCGCACAAGACGTTCAAGCCTTGAAAGACCCATACGCAATTGATTTTGAATAAGCTCTCCAACGCTCCTTACACGCCGATTAGCAAAGTGATCTTGATCGTCGAATCTGTATCCAGGTACCCCGGAAGCCAAGTGAAGCATGTAGGAGGCCGTCGCTAGTACCTCTGCTCTAGATAACACCGTTGGATGTTCTGGATTAGCCTCCAATGGTATACCTAGGATCTCTGAAAGCTTCACAAGCTCTGGCCCAAGCTTCCGGTTGAGCTTGTACCGACCGACTTTGGTTAGGTCGTAACGCTTTGGGGAAAAAAACGCCAACTCGAAGTACGAGCGAGCCGTATCGGCCGTTGGAGGTTCACCTGGGCGAGCTCTCCTAAAGATCTCAATCAACGCTACATCTTCTCGAGCTCTCGCAATGTCAATATCGCGATCTCGGTTCAGAAGAACAGCTTCATCCTTGGCAGCATCCGCCTTCTCCTTTTCCCACTGAGCTTCGAGAAAATCGAAGTGTGACACAAAACGATCAAGTAGTTCAGGGTCGCCGTATCCTAAAGCCCTTAGCAAAGTAAATATAGGAAGACGCCTTTTGCGCGCGACACGAGCACCTGCTGTAATATCCCGACCCGGTTTGCTTTCAACGTCAAACTCAATCCACTCACCCCTGTAAGGATTAATTGTGGCAGTGACAATAGTCTTCGAATCTCGGCCTTCTTGAAACAAAACTCCTGGAGATCGAACGAGCTGCGATACTACTACCCGTTCCGTGCCGTTGATTATGAAAGTTCCCCGATTCGTCATCATAGGAAAGTCGCCCATAAACACTGTCTGCTCTTTAATCTCATAAGTCGCCTTGTTCGAAAATCGAGCTCGAACAAAGATAGGAGCAGAGTAGGTCATATCCTTTTCTTTACAC
>JAJYHJ010000067.1 GCA_021784785.1 Actinomycetes bacterium
TGGTAGGAGGCATTACACTTTAGAACGAAGCTACCTCCGTCATAGACTTCGGGCGAGGTGGGTCACCTCCACCTAAGAGCTCGACTTCAAAGTCGTTCGCAAACTCCCAAAGCCGCTTGTAGTCATCACTTTCGATCGCGCGCAATACGACCTTTTTACCCTTCAGCATGTAGCTACGATAGCGGTTTGCACCCAAAACTCTGTAACACACAAAAAAACTCGCCGTCATTTCAGGTAGGGAGAGTTTAGGATCTATAGAATTCAGCTAGTCACCAGAGGTTCGACGTCTGCTAAGTTGAAGAGATGGAGTATATACTTGCGCTTGATGCGGGTACCTCAAGTGTACGTACCGTGGCCTTTGACACAACAGGGCGTCAGATACACATCTCCCAACGAGAACTCGGAGTGTTCTACGACTCACATGGAACACTGTGTCAGAGTCCGCAACTGCTCATAACGGAACTCTTCCAGTGTGTAAAAGATACACTCGCTCACCTAAAGACCTTGCCCCTGGCACTTGCGATCACTAACCAACGAGAGTCATTTACTTTATTGAATTCTGGTGGTGATACGTCGTTTCCATTGTTCTCGTGGCAAGATCGTAGTACGGAAGATCTGTGTGCGAACCTGATCGCCGAAGGTGCTGAAGAGGAGTCGCTTTTAGAAAACGGGTTACCTGTAGACCCGTACTTTTCGGGACCAAAGGTTAGAAAAGTAGTTGCCAACTCCGCAACAGAGACAGCTGGAACACACTTTGCAACCGTCGACACCCTGATCTGCTCCGCACTCACGGGTGGAAAACGTCTCGTGACTGACCCAACAAATGCATCAAGAACTCTAATGTTTAATACTAAGACACTCCAGTTTTCACCAACTCTACTTGAGATATTCAACGCAAACTCTATTGTGATGCCAGAGGTAGTTCCGTCTTTCCCCAAGGATCTCTTCGTCGACACCGCCGAACTACCCGAACTTACAGGGATACCGATCGCGGCGATACTCGGTGATCAACAGGCTTCCTTAGTCGGTCAGTCGGTAACCAACTCTGGAGCTGGAAAGGTTACGTACGGCACTGGCGCATTTCTTGTTGTAAGTACAGGAGAGATAAGAGTCACGCCGAAAGCTCGGACTATTTTCTCGACTATCGCTTACTCATCGGACGCAAAAACAGCTACATACGCACTAGAAGGAGCCGCCTTTTCAGCAGGATCCGCTCTTTTATGGTTAAAAGACAAGGCAAAACTTGTAGATAGTTACGATGAGATCGACGCTATAGCTCAAACAGTTCCAAGAAACACCGCTCCGGTATTCGTACCGGCCTTCGATGGAATAG
Source organism: Actinomycetes bacterium (assembly GCA_021784785.1). Lineage (GTDB taxonomy): Bacteria > Actinomycetota > Acidimicrobiia > Acidimicrobiales > Acidimicrobiaceae > Ferrithrix. The sequence continues at coordinate 1,334 of JAJYHJ010000067.1, forward strand.
GGTCTCCTTATCTCGTCTCTAAAACCCAAGCAGCCTTATTCGGACTCTCGCAGTCTACCAGTAAGGCTGAGATCGTGTTCTCCGTACTCGAAGGCATCGTGAACAACGTCGAAGATATCATAGAAGAGGTCGCGTCCCATCTACCAACTCCCTTAAACGCACTTCGGGTTGACGGAGGTGTGACAAGATCTTCGTACCTTTGCCAACTTCAGGCAAATTCATCAGATATAGAGATTCATCGATCAATTTTGAGAGAGTCAACGGCCTTTGGCGCCTTTGCCGCGGCAATGTACTCTATCGGCCTCTCGCCAACGCTAGAAGAAGCTGCCTCGGCGAACACTGTCGATGAGGTCTACTTACCTAGCGGTTCGCGGGTTCAAAACAAACAAAGACACGCTCTTTGGGACGATCGCGTAGAAAGAACTATTTCGTTTCATTAGCTTCATAGCTAACTATCCACAACCTTAAGCTGCGACACGAGGATCTTGGCCAGGTATAAAATCTGCTGACGCTCATTTTCTCTAAAGGGATAGTCGGTTCTCCCCATGGCAAACGCTCTTCGGCCCGAATCAATAAAAGCCCACGCTAGATCCTTTGGGGTGTTGTAGGTAACCTCTGAATTAAAGCTTTCATCGTAAGTCGCTCCCAGTACAAAGGCAACAAGCCACTCCGTCTTTGGAGCTTCTCCTAGCGAAAGTACCTCCTCTGACTGCTCAACATCGACAACAGTGGCCCAGCTAGCATTCATGTTGAAGTACAGAAATTCAGCGAGAGCTTTAGCTTTGGAATCAAACGAGTTGTACGATGCAAGTTCAGAAGCAAGACGAAGTGACATCAGTGCACCCTCGCCTTCTAGTTCACCTGCAGGTCTAACATACTCAACGTCGACTCCGTCAACCTCCATAACTTCTCGGACCATCAGGTCGATCAATGACTCCGAGTCGATCTCCACAAGGAGATCGTCGACAACCCTACCTCCACCTCTCTCTAGAATCTCTATACCCACTAGATCCCCCTTTACGGAGCCAATACGAGAAGCAACCGCCCCCAATGCTCCCGGTCGATCGTCGAGCCATACGCGTAGACGAAACCTCTTCAACGTACCTCCAGTGTTTGGCACATCTCGATCTAAGAGTGCACAGATATTGCCAAAGTTTACCTATAGATGAGGAATATACATATGCATTGAAGTTAAGCCTATGTTACGGGCCGAGAACACCTCACTGGAACGATACGAAAAGATCCCCTCGCGCTCCACATTCGACAAGCCTTGACCAATGCAAAGCAGAGGTTACATCAAACGAAAACACTCAAGGGCTAGTATGGCGATGCGCCTATGTAGGAGTGAGAGATCCGTGCATCTTTGTAGCCCTGTTGGAAGTACTAGATAACAAGGACTCTCACTCCTATATTCAAGATCCTAATAAAGAATTAGTTGCAAACAAAAATCCCTTTCCCCCTACAGGATCGCATCGCTTGGGACACTCTCACGAAGATATCTTTAGACTGGGATAGATCTTGGTTAGCGGAATCGCCTGTATCCAGTCGTAGGAGTTCCCTAGGTACATGGTACCTCCAACGATTACCGGATTTACTATTCCGAACCTGCCGCCCGGAGTATAGCTACTCAACTCCTTACCGTTACTGGGGTCGATAGCATAGATCGTTGGACCAGCGGCGATCCACAGCACTCCGTACGCCAAAACTGGATTACCCCTACCAGCTCCTGCAGGACCAGAGTTTACGAATGGGAAACTCCAAAGTATCTTTCCGTTGGACTCATTCAGGGCGTACAGTTCAGAGGTGACCGGCGAACCAACATAGACAACGCCATTTTGAATTAGGGCCATGCCACCTTTATACGCCGGAGGAGCGCTACTCCTACCCAGATTCGTACTCCAAAGAACCTTTCCAGTACTCGCATTCATCGCATACACGGCCAGATTGGTGGTCTTATTCGCTCTGTCGAAGTTAACAACAGAGTCTTGCACAACGATACCATTGGACTGGTCCACAACGGGAGAGTTATCACCCATTCCAGTGTTGAATATATTCAGCGTGGTGGGTTGCGTCCAAGTCACAGCACCCGTTTTAGCATTGACCGCAACGACATGATTTGCATCAGATGTTCCTACAACTATTGAAGCCTGTTTTGTCGTCGGATTTACGTAGAGGTTGGGACTCGACATCGAATCGAATCCGCCAAGGGGTGTTTTCCATCTCAATGCACCGGTCTGCGCGTTCAGAGCCCATAGATTGCCTCCGCCCGTCGGTTCATATACAGTGTTGTTATAAAGTATTGGGGTTGGCATAGCGTTTCCTTTAAAGTCCTGCCGCCATATCATTCTCCCTGTGGTTGCGTTAAACGCATACAACGAAGAGTAAAGTAATCCCCTTACAAGCGGAGATGTTCCACTTGACTGTTCAAACTTTAGAACTTGTGAGAACGAGAATCCCGTATCTCCCGTCGTAACGTACACGATGTTACCCGAAACGATCGGATTACCCATAAGGCTATTGTTAAGGGGTCCAACTTGCCACAAAAGCGCACCTGTCTGCGCGTTCAAAGCGTAAAGGTGATAGTCGTCACTCTCCGCATAGATGATCCCGTTTACAGCTGTTACTCCTACCGCATTTCCAAGATATTGAGTGAGCTTGACCGGCGCGTTTCGTAGGCCCAAGTTGGCAAGATCAGGGAAGGTAGCGTTTAGCGGGACCGCCGCCTGCTCTGCAAAACTCCAGGAGACCCCGTTCTTTATCCAAGCAGGAGAGTTACTTGATGCTGGGAAAAATGACTCGTGATTGCTCGCTCCTTCATACTGGTTCCAAGACGTTGGGAAGGACTGTGTACTAGTCCCTTGAGGTAGCGCTGGGGCTACCATGTTAAGAACAGAATTACGTATCGTATTTGGTGATCCACCGAGTCTCGTCACCTGGTAACCCATCTGAGTCAATCGAGTCTCAAGGCTCGCACTAATCGAACTATAATCTCCTACTAGGTAGATCATCGGTTTACCGGGTTGCGGTTGAAAGGGTTGAACGGTACCACTTGGAGCTACCTGTGGAGTCGACAAACTCGTAAGGGCGTTCTTAGTAGCCAAACCGAGGTGTTGAGAGTTTTCGGTAAGCAAAAGGGCACCTGACAGCTTCGTAGCCAACGCTTGGGCAAGTTGCACATTTCCCGCCTGCGATGGGCTTCCCGAGCACAACACCACGTCAGAAACACCGTTAGGGAAAAGTCGTTCAGTCATAGTAGCTTCGGCCTGAACATTACTGTGTTGAGAAGAACTCGACGGAGTGGGAGGACTTTGGTCTGCAAAGGCCGAGTTGCTGATCGCCAACAACGAGGCGAGCAGCGCTCCGGTCAACGATACTGCAAAAACAGTCCTAGATTTAATTTTCATCGCTAAATCTCCTACCTAGCTAACATGTCATCATGTGAACCTTCTTACAAAGAAGTAACACCTGATGGTAAGCGAAGAATGAGGACAAGAACAGGATGCAAGTATCTTATTTTTACTAAGAGTGCCTCTTATTTTTCCCTAAGAGGCTCAGTGAGTAGGGGTGGGTACTGTAGAACAACTCACGAGTCGAACACGCTTTAGTTATTTACGACATTAGATCAGATGGAGCGGAAGACCCCCCCCGATGGATAGTTCCCAGGGGTTAGGGAACTGCAATGGAGATCGTTTGGTTAAATCGACTGGTCAACTCTGTAACGATGAGGTGATCGATCTGCTGGGGCGCTGGTGCTCCCTTACCTTAGGATGATTGATCCCACAAACTTCCGCCGAAGAGGGTGAGTTGATCCACATGAATGTCAAGAGAGACAACTCTGAGACTACACTCTCGTCGAATGATGCTTAAACGTCTCGCCACACCTATTTCCCCGGTCAGGAGGTCCTACACTGTAGCCAGACAAATTATAGCTAATGCACGCCCAAAATAGGTTTGTACAAATGCACCCAATATCTGGGGTCAGTCACACTATAATTTCCCTAGCGTCGCTTAGAACTAACTTTGGGGGGACAAAATATGTGGAGTGTCGCACCGATTAATTTACCGCGTCTAAAGACTATCCGTCTCGTGACAGTGCCTTTATGCCTCATAACCGTTATCGTATCGCCCGTCACCTATCGTTTTGCAGTTGTACTTGGACTCCTTGCACTGTTCGATTGCTTCTTATGCAGACGATTTTCAGCGATAAAGCCGGTCCCTACGATAATACGTGACTTTGTTTATGCCGTCGGCTTCTTCGCCTGCTATGTGTCCAATCCGAAAGTACCTGCGCTACTTATATATCTCGTTCCTCTCGTAGAGATATGTGTATGTTTCAGTGCTTCCACAGCGCGAACTGCCCTTTTCCTAGGGGGGCTACTTATGATTACTAGAGTCGTCACTTTGGCGACCACCGGGCACTTTCTCCCCCACCCTGTCTGGCTCATCTTTATGAGCCTCCTATTAATTGCATCTTATGGTATGGGCGTTCTTCTTCGAACAACACTTCAAGGTAAAGAAGAGCTTCGCCTCGCAAAATCCGACCTTCAGATCGAAATGACCAACTTGATAGTCGCGACCTACCGAAAGCTTCCTAGTAGCGAGTCGAGCGATGGAGGAAATGAAACCTCGTTTTTTGAAAAAGTCTCACAGGCATTGATAAGGTCGGATGGATGCGAAGAACTAGCAAAACTTTTCGCAAGTAAAGTCAATAAACCTACTCAAGCCGCTTCGCTTCTAACTAGACGAGAACTCGAAGTTATGAGCCTCATGTCTCAAGGAAAGTCCTACACCGCCATCGCAAGGGAACTGCAAGTATCTGAAGGCACGGCGAGAGCACATGGCGCATCAATTCTAAGGAAAACCAATTCACACACGCGAGATGAAGCAGTACGTTGGGCCAGAGATAACAGGGTTCTGGAAAATAGCACTCAGGCAGAGATTCAAACTTTGTAAGGCGTAAAAGAGCAGGGCGTCGACTGCAACTACGCTGCATCCAAGCAACTGACGCAGATAATGACCGACACACATATTTTCGACGTCAAGGGTCCTTTACGTCAAAGTGAGTTCCATTAGTTGACACATGTCTCATAAGAGATAACCCCGATCAGCGGCGATAACCACCTACCTAACTACAGTTCGATCCTTCTTAGATTGCGCACAGCCTGTGCGATTCGTTGTTCATTCTCGATCAAGGCAAATCTTACATATCCGTCCCCACCAGGTCCAAAGCCCACGCCTGGTGAAACCGCCACCTCAGCTTCGTCGATCATTCGACTTGCAAACTCTAAAGATCCCAGCGCACGGTACTTACCAGGAATGGGAACCCACACAAACATCGTACCTTTGGGCTTCCTTACCTCCCAGCCAAGCCGGGCCAAACCGTCACACAAAGCATCTCGACGCTGACGGTAGACCTCGGTAACCTCAAGTGGGTAGTCTTGCGCTTCGCGCAGCGCTACGGTTGCGGCGATCTGTATAGGTTGAAATGTACCGTAGTCTAAGTAGCTCTTCATCTTCGCTAAAGCCTGGCAGACTTCAGCGTTTCCCACCATAAAACCCATTCGCCAGCCAGCCATGGAAAACGACTTTGTCATTGTATAGAGCTCGACCGCTACCTCTTTAGCGCCCGGAACCTCTAAGATGGATGGCGGCTTGACACCATCGAAGTAAGTGTCGGAGTATGCGAAATCGTGCACCAATACCACGTTCCGCTCTCTAGCGAAATCGACCAGTCGAGTCATCCAAGCGATATCCACGCACGTGGTGGTCGGGTTATGGGGAAATGAAACAATAATGACTCTCGGGCGGGGCCAACTTGCTTCAAAACTTTGAACCAACCGCTGAAAGAACTCCTCTTCGGGAAGCGAGTCCCTAACCTCAGATACACCGAGTGGCACTTGAACGACCTCTGCGCCTGCAAAAAGAGGTGCCCAAATATGAATTGGGTAGCTTGGAGAGGGAACAAGAGCCACGTCTCCCGGTCCTACGAGCACCCACATCAGGTGAGCAAGTCCTTCTTTAGCACCAATGGTTGCAACTACCTCTGTCTCTGGATCGAGATCCACGTCATAGATGCGTTTATATCTCTCAGCGATCGCCGCCCTTAGATTAGGGATTCCTCGTGAGACCGAGTATCGGTGGTTCCTGGAATTTCGCGCCGCCTCAGCTAACTTCTCGACCGCGATGTCAGGAGACGGAATGTCCGGGTTTCCAAAGCCGAGATCCACGACATCTCTTCCAACCTTGCGAGCTTCTCTCTTTTTTGAGTCCACTACCGAAAATACATACGGAGGAATTGAGTCGATTCTTCGAAAATTCACATACCTATGGTACATGCCTGTTCCTAAAAACCTGAGCATAGTTGCTCAGAATCCTTAGGCTTATCCGCACACGGTTGATAAGAGTTTGTTATCCCTTGTAACTCGTGGCCCTTGAC
>JAJYHJ010000059.1 GCA_021784785.1 Actinomycetes bacterium
CTCACACTGAGCTAGATGCAGCTATCGACATCACCAACCCGTAGGACATAGGAGCTAAGGATATTGAGGAACACAATCAAAACAAAGTCTAAGGACAAAGCACACGGTCAGATGGAGCGTCATCCACTGGAGTTGACTGGTTGGTCATACCTATTTCAGTATGCTCTGTACTTTAGAGAGGAGTGGATGTTACAAGATTTAACTGTTCGACGTGGCTAATGTGTGGACTTCTCAAACGACTTTTACTTGCGGTAATAAGGTAAATACGTGAGAGACGACTTTAGCGTGTGTGTGATGGTTGAGATGAGAAATAAACTGGATAGGAGCGACGTGTGTTTGTATACGTAAATGGCAGTGTAGTTGAAAGCGCCGAGGCTAAGCTTTCCGTCTTTGACCACGGTATCGTGACCGGTGATGGTGCCTTCGAGACGATCGCGGTCTATGGAGGTCGTCCGTTCGCGCTGACGAGGCACCTCAATCGTTTGAGAACAAGTGCTCTGGGGCTAATGATCCAAGAACCACATTTGGATGAAGTTCGAGAAGCGATCGATCTTGTTATCTCACAAAGCGGATTAAGCGAAGGTAAGATCAGGGTCACCTATACCGCTGGAGAGTCTGGGTTATCTTCCGACCGTTTAGCAGGACCACCGAGTTTGGTGGTCGCCTGTGAACCTTCTGACTTTGGAAATGGTACTGTTACAGATGTCGTCGTTGTACCTTGGCTAAAGAATGAAAGGGGCGCCTTGAGAGGTCTCAAGACTACTTCTTACGCAGAGAATGTACTTTCGTTAGCATATGCAAAACAACGGGGCGGATCCGAGGCGTTGTTTCAGAACCTAAACGGAGATCTTTGTGAGGGAACTGGATCCAATGTCTTTGTTGTATGGGACGGCGAGCTTGTGACGCCGCCATTGAGTAGCGGTCCTTTAGCCGGCATCACGAGGGATTTGGTGCTTGAAAAGATCGGCGGCGCTGAACGAACTATTCCAATGGAGGCATTTTACTCCGACGCCATCTCTGAGGTTTTTCTGACCTCTACTATTCGGGAGATACAAGGTGTTTCCTCGATCGACGGAGTTATGGTCTCCCAGGGGCAGGTGGGTCCGATCACCTTAGAGATTGCAGAAGCTTTTGCTAAGCTTAAGTTTGAATCTAACGACTTGTAACGCTCCAGCGTGGTGTCTTCAAGAGGGATATATTCCCTCGACCTAAAGCTTGGATGAGAGAACAACTTTCACATCCGAGATGATGTGCCATCTGATCATTGGGCTTTCCCATCTTGTAAAGTTGAGGGGAGAACGTACAACCTCCTTGAGAAGATTAAACCCTTAGCGTATTTTCTGTATGGAGAGTTCGGTCGATCTGTCCGACGACTTCAGATGCTTGCGATCTTGTATTGACATCTCCTATTGAGGTCAGCGTGTTCGCTGTAGCTGCTGAACCTAGACTCTTTTGCGTGTGGAGTTTACTAAATAGTGACGGTTGAGCTAGCGGTGGCCAAAAACGCCAAGACGTATTGTAGAAGAGAAAGCGCGACAACATGTCGGTAGTGAGTTTGGATTTTAATCGTTTCACGGCAATTAGATAGGAGGGTGTACGGCAATGGAGCAGAGTTGGATAGTAAGACTTGTCGATCTCAAAGGGTTTGGCGGAGCGGATAGATCTGAGGGGATACTCCGAGTCGAAGGGTCAAACCTTAGTGGACAGATTCTGTCACCTGGTCTGAGTGAACGTATTGCTCAGAGAGTCTCAACGCTTCATTCAAGCACAAATGGCATCATTGAACTAGAGTTTAACGATGCTGAAGCTGTAAATGCCGGCATGGCCTGTGGCGGTGTTGCGCACGTTACTGTCTTCGATAGAGGAAGGTTTCCTGGTGAGTACTTTGAGCTTGAGCGACAAAGAACTCCATTTGTTGTAGTTACATCCCTTGACCCTTCTGGCGGGACAGAGTGCTACGTGATTGACTCGATCTCATCCGCGTTAAAAGCTGATCTACCTCAAGAGATCATGGACAAGGCTGAAGCGATCAGACTCGCAATGAGGAAAAATACCATCTCAGTACGGCTTCACGAGATTTCATACTACCTTTCTCTCGTGGCCCCAACGACTCATATGGTCGTTTTGGGAGGAGGCGTATTAGCCAAGGCACTTTCAGAGATGGCCGTACTCCTTGGCTGGAGCGCAGAGGTAGTTGAAGAGAGCGCTGACAAAAGTCATGAGATAACTTTCGACCCAGAGTCGTTACTATTGGGTCCATTGGACGCTCTGGTGGTGCTCTCTCATGATCATGACTTTACTACACCGTACATTACCTCTGCTTTAAAGTCGCATTCCGGAGCTTACATAGGGTCTTTAGGATCTCGTCATACTCAGACTGAGCGACGTAAGCGACTCTTAGAACTGGGTTTCGTTGAAAAGGATGTGGAGGGACTATACGGCCCAATTGGATTGGACGCGGCCGCTCAAAGTGTCGGCGAAACCGCTCTTGTGATCTGTGCAGAGCTTCAAGTCCATAAGTCAAGGAGGCCTTTGCGGCATCTGAGAGACACCTCTGGGCCTATCAACGCCTAACCGTCTAATGGACGTGGTCCGCTCTGTATGTCAATGGCCACATCGACATGCGCCACAGTCACATAGGGGTAGTGATACTTAAAGGATCAGAAGCTGTCTATATCTTGCCATCGTATTAGTTATATGGAGGGCCGCTAGTTAAAGTATTGACTCCACAACGCTACTACGTGGCCGAGGAGCCTCCTCCTGTAAGTTTTGGAAGGATGTCACATTAGTTTTGAGTGGTTCTGACCAACATAGTTTGCTAGGGTGGTGGATACCACAAGCACTGGAGGATCTTTATGAGTTGGCAACCGATGGACCTTGCCCCAAAGGCGGATGACCTCGACGCTCTGGCGATTACTGCGGTTCGAATGCTATCTGTAGACGGCGTTGAGTCAGCAAACGCTGGACACCCTGGACTTCCTTTAGGTGCAGCTCCAATGGCTTGGACGCTTTTTAGGTACTTTTTGAGATTCAATCCTGAAGCACCCAAGGATCCGCTCCGAGATCGGTTTGTACTTTCAGCAGGCCATGGATCTATGTTGCTTTACTCTTTGCTCCATATATTTGGATATTCGGTCTCAGTCGACGACTTGAAGAAGTTTAGACAGCTTGGCTCGATTACGCCAGGCCATCCCGAGTTTGGAGTTACAGAAGGGGTTGAAACCTCAACGGGGCCGCTCGGTCAAGGGATTGGAAACGCGTGTGGGATGGCGATTGCGGCTCAAATGCTATATGGTCAAGGAGCTATTGCCCGAGAAGATGTCCCTCGAATATTTGCAATCTGTTCAGACGGTGACCTGATGGAAGGTATATCGAATGAAGCCTCGTCGTTGGCTGGGCATCTTGGGTTGGGTAATCTCTTCGTCTTATACGATAACAACTCTATCTCTATCGATGGATCTACTGAGTTAGCCTTTACTGAGTCACGGATCGATCGCTACAGAGCTCTGGGATGGCGCTGTGTTGAGATTCAAGATGGTAACTCGCACGAGGAGATTCGAAGAGTCTTAGATGAGGTTCTCTCAGAGCATGTGGCGATGCCTACATTTATCTCCGTCCGCACTGTGATTGGATATGGTGTTCCTGGACGTGAAGGTACGGAGAAGGTACATGGGGCACCGCTTGGTCCAGAGTTGACGAGCCAACTGAAGCAGAGATTTGGATGGCCGGACGAACCATTTTATGTACCGGACTCGGTTCATACGCTGTGTCGTGAGATCGTCGAGGAAAAGCAGACGGAACTTAATGAAGCACATGGAAGGTCCAAGAAGGATTCACGATTCGAGACCTTAGAAGCATCCCAACTCGATTCACTTTTTGAGACGATCGCTTCAACTTTTGAGCCAGGTAAAGCTTTAGCGACTCGGGTTTCCTCGGAAAAAGTCTTGTCTCAGTTGGTTCCTGCGCTTTCGAATATGGTAGTTGGAACGGCCGATCTTGCGGAATCAACGGGTCTTGCAATTAAGGTTGAAGCCTTCTCTAAGTCTGATCGTAGAGGACGTTTCGTCCACTTTGGGGTTCGCGAGCATGCAATGGGCGCGATGCTGAACGGTCTCCATCTGTTTGATGAGCGACTCAGGGTGGCTGGATCGACGTTCTTGGTATTTTCGGACTATATGAGAGGCTCGATTCGACTATCCGCTCTGATGCGTATTCCGGTGACATATGTCTTTACGCACGACTCGGTCGGTGTCGGTGAAGATGGTCCTACACACGAACCAATTGAGCAAGTGAACTCCCTTAGGCTCATTCCACATTTGGAGGTTTATCGACCGGCAGACTCTCATGAGACATTGATTGGCTGGCGAATTGCAGTTGAACGTGAGCAAGATCCCATTGCTTTGATTCTTTCGCGTCAAGCACTGACGGATCTAGGCCCTGAGAACTTGGATCAGATTATTACCCATGGGGCTAGGGTTGTTGCAGGTGGGGATGGTACCCCAGACCTTGTAGTTGTAGCTTCCGGATCTGAGGTGGCTCTGGCGAAAGAGGTTGCGTCACAACTCGAGGTTAGCGTCGGCTTGGGTCGAGTAAGAGTTGTGTCGATGCCGAGTAGAGATCGTTTCTTGTCAAAGTCGATTTCGGAACGGCAGCAGATAATCCCAGCAGGCGTAAGGGTCGTATCTGTTGAGGCAGGGACGACGATGGGATGGTTAGAGGTAGTCGGATCAAAAGGTCTAACAATTGGGATTGAGGAGTTTGGGCACTCTGGCAAAGGACCGGCCGTGATGGCGGAGATGGGAATCTCAGTCGAAAAGGTTTTAGAGCGGATCAAGGACTGGATCTTAGAGAACTCCTAATAGTAGAGGTATTAATTGTACTTTTTTACAGTTTCGGTATAACCTTGTGGGAGCTACTGGAGGAACTATCAACCTCTAAACGGCGTAACATCTTAGATGTAATGCGAGTCACTGATGTAGTGGTAAGACTAAGGAGATGTCCATGGTGAGCACGGTCGGCCTTCTTTCCGAAATTAAAGACGGTGAAAGGAGGGTGGCGCTTGATCCGAGCGCTGTTGCAACCGTAGTTGCGCATGGATATAGAGTGAAAATGCAGGCAGGTGCGGGTGTCCGAGCGGGGTTTTCAGACTCCGAGTACGTCAGTGTTGGAGCCGAGATAGTTCCTGAAGCAAAAGATGTTTGGGCATGCGACTTAGTAGTGAAGGTGAAAGAGCCCCAGCCGTCGGAGTGGCAGTATTTTAGGCCTGGCCTTATCCTATTTGCGTACCTCCACTTAGCAGCCGAACCCGAGTTGACAAGAACACTGATGGATAAAGGTGTCGAGGCGTACGCTTTTGAAACCCTCTCTTACCCAGCTGGCCTTCCTCTTCTTGCACCTATGAGTGAAGTGGCTGGTCGTGCAGCTGCGATAGTCGGTGCCTACTATCTAGCTGCGGGTTCCGGTACTCTCCTAGGTGGTGCCGCAGGAGTTCTTCCGGGGCGTGTTGTCGTTGTCGGACTAGGTGTCGCGGGAACAATGGCGGCTCGAGGGGCCAGAGGAATGGACGCGGAAGTAGTTGGTGTTGATGTAGATCTACATCGGCTCTATCAAGCGCATCAAGAAGGAATCGTGACGGCTACCGTCGCGTCGTCGGATAAGGCGATCGGTGAGGTTGTATCCCAAGCAGACCTAGTGATAGGAGCTGCACTAGTTCCAGGCGCTAAGGCTCCTAAGATTGTTACGAAAGAGCATATCGCTTCGATGAGACCAGGGTCAGTGGTGGTGGACATTGCGATCGACCAAGGTGGCTGTGTCGAGACGGCTCGTCCTACCTCACTCTCACACCCTATCTATGAGGAGATGGGAGTAATTCACTACTGTGTAACTAATATTCCCGGACAGTATCCAAGGACCTCGTCTAGGGCGCTATCAGCGGCCGTGGCTCCTCGACTTTTGGATTTGGCGGCAGATCTAGACTCTCCGAAACTCGTTGGTTCTCTCAACGTCTCTGGCGGCAAGGTCGTGTACGATGCCGTCTCCAAAGCTTTGGGAATGTTGTAGACCCAATGCTAGCCAATGTCTAACGTAGCCGCAGCCCCGTCAAGTTTCTGGCTGGCTTCTTTGGGCCATATTGAAACACGTAGAAAACTTGATAGCGATATCTCAGTGGATATCGCTATTGTAGGTGGAGGATTTACGGGTCTGTATCTTGCATACTACCTGAAGAAGCACGATCCGGCGTTGCGAATTTCACTTTTGGAAGCGCGTTACTGTGGATTTGGGGCATCGGGACGAAATGGTGGATGGGTCTCTGCCCTCGTCCCTTTCCCGAAAGGAAAGATAGAAGATGACTACTCCTTGGAGATGGCTCGTGCCGTAGATAAGGCTATGGTCGATGGACTTGAAGAGATTCAGCGTGTAATTGAATTAGAGGCGATCGACTGCGAGTTCCGTCGTGGAGGCACGCTGTTCCTTGCCCGTAACAAAATCCAAGAGGAACGCCTAAAGAACAATGTTGAGGAGGAAAACCGTTACAGACACTCTCCTCCGCATGTATGGCTAGATTCAGGTGAACTCTCTTGTCATCTCAAGAACGTTGATGCTTTAGGTGCTGCCTACGATGAAGCATGTGCTCGAGTTCAACCTGCCAAGTTGGTGCGAGGGCTAGCTGATGTCGTGGAAAGTTTGGGAGTTGACATCTACGAAGATACGTCAGTCGTTGGGATTGTGCCGGGTTCATTGACGACTAGAGATAGCTTCAAAGTGCGTGCGAAGAGCATTGTCCAGTGTACCGAAGCGTTTTCCTCTTCTGTGACCTCCCCGATTGGTGGTTCTATGATTCCTATCTACTCGTTGATGGTGATAACGCAACCCTTGGCAGACAGCTTCTTTGACAATGTGGGTTGGTCGAAGTATGAGACGATAACAGATGGCCGAAACTTGATAATATATGCTCAGCGAACCGACGATAATAGAATTGCCATAGGTGGACGAGGTGCACCGTATAGTTTTGGCTCCAAACTTCATGCCAGGTCGGAGCGTAATCCAAAGATCACCGATCTTTTGGTCAAGGCTTTAAAGGAGCTTTTCCCTCATCTAAAGGACGTAAAGATTGACTACGAATGGGGAGGAGCGATTGCTGCGACTCGAGATTTAATTCCTAATATCTACTACGATGAAGTTCTGGGTATCGGCGCTTCCTATGGATACGTCGGTGACGGCGTAACTAGTTCAAATGTCGCTGCACGGACCTTGAGGGACCTGGTGCTAGGAGAAGAAGATACTGAATTGACCTCCTTACCTTGGGTTAATCACAGATCTCGCCAATGGGAACCTGAACCACTCAGATATCTTGGCGTCAATGGATCGATACTTGTAGCGCGAACCATCGACTATCTCGAGCAAAGAGACGTCGAAGCGTCGTTTTTGAAATGGGTTTTAAGGGCTCTCGTTCCAAAGTAAAGAAGGTTGCCAAGATGAGATCAATAATGTGTTATGGAGTGAAGAAATGAGAGGAGTACTATGACAGATAGATCCCGTTTAGCACCAGTATGGTCCAAGTTGACCGATCTTGAGGTTGTTCGTGGAAAAGGTGCTCTCGTTTATACCAGTGCAGGAGAGGAGTACTTAGACCTAACCTCCGGTATTGCAGTGACCTCTACAGGACACAGTCACCCAAGGGTTGTGGAAGCGATTGCGACTCAAGCGCAGCGGTTTATTCATGCTCAAGTGAACGTATACACCCACGACCTGCTTGAGCCGTTGGCAGAGAAACTCTTCGAAGTTACACCTCCAAGTATCGAGACATTTTTTTACTCGAACTCAGGAGCTGAGGCTACAGAGGGGGCGATAAAGCTCGCTCGCCAATATACGAAAAAGCCCAACGTGATTGTGTTTCAAGGGTCATTTCATGGACGAACTTCACAGGCAATGGCGATGACAACTTCAAGGACCAGCTATAGAGCTGGCCACATGCCACTCCCTGCAGGGGTGTTTGTCTCCATAACGCCAGGATATCTAGAAGGAGAAGCGGTCTCAGATGGAGATCCGAGGGTTCAAAAGGCCCTTGAATACCTGGACTACCTCCTTTTATCTCAGAGTGCTCCTTCTGAGACGGCGGCCTTCATAGTTGAGCCGGTACTGGGTGAAGGTGGTTATCTGCCTATGCCGAAGACCTTTCTTGAGGGAGTTGCTAAAAGAGCTAAGGAACATGGAATCTTGTTCATAGCAGATGAGGTCCAGACCGGTTTTGGCCGTACCGGAAAGATGTTTGCCGTCGAACACTATGACATTGAGCCCGACATTTTGGTGATGGCAAAAGGACTTGCCTCAGGGTTTCCTATGTCTGCCATAGGTGCACGTAGAGAGATTATGGACCGCTGGCCAGTTGGCAGTCATGGCGGAACATATGGTGGGAATCCTATTGGCTGCGCCGCAGCTCTTGCAACTATTGAAGTTCTTACAGAGGATGGCTTTTTGCAGAACGTACGAGATCGAGCGCTTCAACTTAGGGCTGGACTTGAGGAAATTGCTTCTGAGGATACTGCTATCGGAAACGTGCGTGGACTAGGACTCATGGTCGGAGTAACTTTAGTTGACTCTTCTAAAAAGCCAGACGGAGATAGAGTCTCAAAGATGATCGCTCATGCGCGTAACGAATCGAATGTCCTATTGATGAACGCTGGTACTTGGGGTAATGTGATTCGTTGGATGCCGCCATTGGTGGTAGACGAGGCACAGATCAAGAGAGGCCTTGATGCCTTTAAGTTAGCGATGAAAAACACTTAAGGCGTTTTGGGAGAACTCTTAGCTTGTATAAAGTACCCTGGAAAGATAGCCAAGGGTACTTTATACATTGGCGAGATCAAATCTGCTTTGAGAGGTTACTCCCCGATGTAAGACATGACATGTTTAATTCTGGTGTAGTCTTCAAAGCCGTACATGGAGAGATCTTTTCCGTAGCCGGAGTGCTTGAAACCGCCGTGAGGCATCTCAGCTACGATAGGGATGTGTGTGTTGATCCAGACGGCACCGAAGTTTAATCCTTTGGACATGCGCATAGCGGTCGCATGATCTTTTGTCCATACCGAAGAGGCGAGTCCATACTCAACGTCGTTTGCCATCTGCAGAGCTTCTTTCTCGGTTGTAAAGCGTTGGACGGTAATCACCGGTCCGAAAACTTCATTTCTGACGATCTCGTCGCTCTGTTTGAGATCTATGACCACAGTTGGGGCGAAGAAAAACCCTTGTTCGGATATCCGGGTTCCACCTGCAACGACTCGCGCGTGAGAGGGAAGTCGCTCAATCAGACCCTCGACGCGAGCGAGTTGATTGGGGTTGTTAAGTGGTCCAAATAATGCATCTCCATTGGACGGAGGGCCAGTGATCGTATTTGACGCAAACTCTTTCATGAGTTCTACGAATCTGTCGTAGGCACCTGATTGAACCAAGACTCTACTGGCCGCGGTGCAGTCCTGCCCGGCGTTGAAGTAACCTGCGATTCCTATTCCTTCGACGGCTTTTTCAAGGTTAGCGTCGTCAAATACCACGACAGGAGCGTTCCCGCCAAGTTCAAGATGGACCTTCTTTAGGTCCTTTGCTGCACTCGTAGCGACTTCGATTCCTGCTCTGACCGAACCGGTAATAGAAACCATCTGGGGCGTCTTATGGGCTACCAAGAGACGACCAGTATCTCGATCTCCGCACACTACGTTTAGAGTTCCCTCGGGTAGAAATTCAGACATGATCTCTGCCATCAATAATGTTGATGCTGGAGTGGTGTCCGATGGCTTGATTACGAGAGTATTTCCGGCAGCTAAAGCAGGAGCGAACTTCCATACTGCCATCATCATTGGATAGTTCCATGGAGTGACAGCGGCACAAACACCTATAGGTTCCCGCCGTATCATGGAGGTGTGGTCGGTCATGTATTCAGCAACTGACTTTCCCTCAAGGTGTCTGGCTGCTGACGCGAAAAATCTGATCTGATCGATCATAGGTGGGATCTCTTCAGACAGAGTAAGTCCAACGGGCTTCCCAGTATTTTCACTCTCTACTGCTACCAACTCATCGGCTCTTTTCTCAAAGGCGTCGGCGACCTTTAATAAGGCTAAGGATCTTGCTGAAGGCGTCATATTGCTCCAAACTTCAAAAGCCTCGGTAGCTGCTTGAAATGCAAGGTCAATGTCTTCTTCACGTGAGTTTGGCGACGTGGCATATACCTCACCGGTAGCCGGGTTGACGATGCTTAAGAACTCTTTACTCCTAGATGCGGTGTTCTTGCCGCCTATAAAGTTCTGAAACTCTGCTTTAGACGTCATATATTTACCTCCCCATTTGTTATCTAACTTCGATGGTAGCTCGAATTCGATTAGGGAGATACCTTTCGTGCGTGGGTGATGTTATTGTTTTATACAGATAGAGTCCTTTCTTTGTGGAGAAACGTCTATTTGACGTTTAACCTTGCGATGACTGCGCTTTGTGTTGTCTGATAGAAATACCTATAAGTAATGTACTTGCCTTGAGGGTTTCACTGGGAGAGTTGCTTATTTGGGATTGGAAGCATCTCCTTCACCGGAGGCGCCCTGAAAATATTGCGAAATCGATTGTTGTTTGGCAGAGTTGTACTGAAACAGTACAAGATCCACTGAAAATATTATGATTCCGACGTAATAAATGGCTAGTATAGGTCACATGGATTCAAGGTAAGTCCTTGAGTTTTGAGAGTTTTTGGGGGTGATAGAGTACTTGGATGATGGACGACGAGTTCAATCGGAGGTTCAAGGTTCTGCAACGCTAAAAGATCGTGAACCTCTCCACAGTGGGACGGTAAAGCTGGACTCTATCTCGTTGCGGTTGATCGAGTTGCTTCAACGTGATGGTCGCCTCTCTTATGCGACTATGGCGAAAGATGTGGGGCTTTCTGAAGCGGCAGTACGCCATAGGGTGCAGCGCCTAATCGATACGGGAGTTATGCAAATAGTAGCCGTTACCGATCCCTTGAGCCTAGGAATGGGACGCCAAGCGCTGGTAGGAGTTAGGGCGTCTGGAGACCTAATAGAGGTTGCCAACAGGATCTCTAATATTTGGGAGGCAGACTATGTCGTCATCTGTGCAGGGTCTGTTGATATATTTGTGGAGATCGTCGCAAGAGACGACGAGAGACTCCTTGAGATAATAAACGACGAGATACGTTCGATTCCGGGAGTCGTTGCAACTGAGGCGTTTGTGTACTTGCGTCTAGCAAAGCAGACATACTCATACAACTCACGGGATCGAGACATTTAAACAAAAGGAGACAATGATGACAGAGTATGACGACGCAAGGGTAAAACATCTTCAAGAGGCGGCGAAGAGGCATCTCTGGATGCACTTCACTCGAATGTCTACCTTTGATGAGGAAGAACTACCAATCATGGTTAGGGGTGAGGGTGTCTATGTATGGGACTCCTCTGGGAAACGATATCTAGATGGACTTTCGGGACTCTTTGTCAGCCAACTGGGACACGGTAGAACAGAGTTGGCAGAGGCGGCCTCAAAACAGGCCTCCACGTTGGCTTACTTTCCGGTATGGAGTTATGCCCATACTCCAGCGGTTGAGTTGGCTGAGAAGTTGGCGTTATTAGCACCTGGTGACTTGAACCGTGTGTTTTTTACGACTGGTGGCGGCGAGGCGGTGGAAGCCGCATACAAGTTGGCGCGCCAGTACTTTGCGGCTAAGGGAAAACCTCACAAATATAAGGTTATCTCCAGAAATATTGCATATCATGGGGCATCACTTGGGGCACTTGCTATCACAGGACTGCCAGCCTATAAAGCGCCTTTTGAACCGCTACTTCCGGGTGCGAGAAAAGTGGCAAACACTAACCAGTATCGATGTGATGACTGTGCCTGGAAGGGGTCGTGCACTCTTAGATGTGCGGACGATATTGAACGAGTGATCCAATACGAAGGTGCGGATACAGTTGCCGTTGTCTACCTTGAGCCTGTCCAAAATGGTGGCGGGTGTTTTACCCCTCCGCCGGGTTACTTCGAGAGGGTGCGAGAGATATGTGACAAGTATGACGTACTGCTAGTATCTGACGAAGTAATTACGGCTTTTGGCAGGCTGGGCCACTACTTCGGTGCTGAGCGCTATGGATACCAGCCAGATATGATTACATGTGCCAAGGGTATGACCTCTGGGTATGCTCCGATAGGTGCAATGATCGCCTCTGACAAGCTTATGGAGCCTTTCTTGCATGGTAAAAGTACATACCTACATGGGATAACTTATGGCGGCCATCCAGTCGCCGCCGCAGTGGCTCTTGCAAACCTAGAGGTGTTCGAGAGGGAGCAGATAAACGATCACGTGCTCGCAAACGAGGGGATCTTTAAAGAGAAGCTTGAGTCATTAATGGACATTCCTATTGTTGGTGAGATACGCGGTGCTGGTTACTTCTACGCGATAGACCTGGTAAAAGATCAAGAGAGTAAGGGCCTATTCTCCGACGAGGAGTCAGAACATCTTCTTAGAGGCTTTCTCTCGAGAGAGATCCTTGACGCAGGGCTGATCTGTCGTTCTGACGACAGAGGAGAGCCGGTGATACAGTTGGCGCCTCCGCTTATCTCAACCGTAGAACACTTCGATGAGATCATATCTGTCTTACGTCCGGTTCTAGAGCGGGCAGCTGAGATGATAATCAAGTAGCCACGAGCGGGTTTGATTGTTTGTGATACTAGAGAGTGCGTAGAGATATAAGGTACTGGGGCGTGACTTGGGTTCAAGTGTCGCTCGTGTTTGCATCTAGCTGCTTGAAGGCATACTAAAACCCTACGGTCTACGTAAAAGTGAAGCTACGAATGTGATGATTGTTGAGGTGGTCATCACTTTCAGTTGTTGATATCGACCGCACCCTGCAAGAAGGATCTGGCTAAGACACTCTTGCGCTTTGGTTATCTGATACTTCATATAGTTATTGCGTGGGGTTGAACAGGCATAGGACGCCCCTCGACGTTTCGTTATTTGCACCGAGCGTTTTGGACACTCGGTGCAAATAACTGTTGCAGATTTCCCCAAGGACTATTGCTGTAAAGTAGTTGGAGCCTTCGCGCGACCAAGCCTCTTGGTGAGTATAAGCAGTGGGCTAACTATGATTTAGGATCTATGAGGAGTACTGACGCACCCGATACGGACTAATGATGGTGGGAATCGAGTAATGTATCTGAGTGCTGTAGGTAGTTTATTTGTTTCTGATATAGATGGCCATGTCTCACGTAGAGAAGTTTTCCGAACTGGCCGCGCTGGTCTGGATATTGTTCGGATCTATGAAGGCTGCGAGGACTCCAGCTTTTACGGCTGCCTGCTTTCTTATTCGAATAAGCAATTTCACAACGTTTTGGTGAGTGGAGATGCGGTACGCATACTTGAGGGATTTTTGACGTGATTTCCATCACAGTGGGCACGGATGCGGATAAGGATTGGACAGCCGATGTCCTCAGTCAGCGTTGGGGAAATTCGATGATTGTGAGCCGTGGTCGATGCCACGACGTCTCCAAGCTGTCGGCTCTCATTGCCGAGATCGATGGTGAGCGCCTTGGTCTTGCCACCTACCGCACCGACGATGAGCAAGTCGAGTTGGTCACTCTCGACGCGCTGCTACAGCGTCAAGGAATCGGTAGTGCCTTACTGTTGGCTGTGAGTGAGCGAGGCATCTCAGCGGGGTGCCATCGGCTTTGGCTGGTCACTTCCAACGACAACCTCGATGCGATCCGCTTCTACCAACGACGCGGGATGAGGATCGCTGCTGTATACAGAGGCGCTATCGACGAGGCGCGGCAGCTCAAGCCTACGATACCGGAAGTGGGCAACTATGCGATCCCAGTCCACGACGAAATAGAGCTCGAACTTCTCTTATACAAACGCGACCATCAGCAATGCGTCGGCCGCGTTGCTTCCCATGACTAACGCCCAACTTGCGACCACTGATTCCAGAATCTAGTGACCAGACAATCTTGAACCGCTATGCCAACATCGATTTGCCTTGAATTTATCGAGCGTAGGCGGTTGGGATTACTACCGTTAATCCGATAGTAACAAAATAGCCAGTTGAGATGATCGCATATAGTATACAATCTTGCAATGGGTCACTGACTGGAGTGTCCCTTGGTGAGGAAGGTAGATTCTTGTCCTTGTTTAAGCGATCTCAACCCGTTATTCGACGTTTTCGAGTTCCGAGTGTTCTTGCTGGTGCGGCCATGGTAATGGCAAGCTGCTCTAGTGGTTCGACAGCCACTTCTAGTGGAAGCGCTTCGACAAGCACGAAGGCTTCGTCTGCTAAAATACACAACGGTGGACAGATAGTTGTCGGGCTGCCCGCGGCTCCTGAGGCACTTGACCCATCGACCGAAGCCACATACTACGGCAGAATTGTATTTGCCAATATGTGTTTAGGGTTATATGGGATTAACTCTTCTGGACTTCCTGCTCCGGTGTTGGCGACGAGTGCCCCCGTGATTACGGACGGGGGAACGCTTTACACTATTCACCTTAGATCAGGAGTGAAATTTAATGACGGGACTGCACTAAACGCGTCTGCGGTCGTCACATCGATTGAGCGTGATCAAACTCTTCCCACCTCCGCAAGAGCGTCTGCCCTCAAAGACATTACTTCCGTTACTGCGACCGGTCCAGATACCGTTCAAATTAAGCTTGCTTCACCCGATGCAGCTTTGACTAATATTTTGGCAGGTCGTTCCGGAATTGTGATGTCACCGACGGCACTTGCTAAAGAAGGTGCCAACTTTGGATTACATCCAGAGTGTGTCGGTCCCTTTATGTTCTCGTCAAGACCTTCGTTGGATCAAATAAACCTAGTAAAATCACCGTACTTCTACGGCGCGTCATCGGTGCATGCGTCAAGTGTGGAGTTCACTGTAATAACGGACCCGAGTACCTGCTATTCCAATTTACTTTCGGGTGCGATCAACGTTGCTTTGTGTTTGGCTCCAAACGATGTAGCGATCTTGTCGAAAAATCCTGCATTCAAAACGCAGTCAGTGATTACAAATGCCTACGCTGGAATCGATATCAATCTTGATAATGCTAACGGCTTTGGTAAGCCGCCGGCAGTACCTAATAATCCGATTGCTCAGCACCCATCTTTGGCTAAAGCCTTTGAATTAAGTATCTCTAGAAAAACCATTAATAAAGTTGTGTTCTCTGGTATAAACCTGCCTGGCTGTACGCCGTTGGCACCGAGCAGCCCGTATCATACATCTATAGGTTGTACCCATAGGAACATTGCCGAGGCGAAAGCTATTATTAAGGCATCTGGAGTTTCGACACCTATACATTTGACCCTGATGGTTCCAACCGGAACGCTCAATGTGCAAGAAGGGGAGGTGATTGCGTCGGAAGCAGCTGCAGCAGGTTTCGACATAACCGTTGCTCCGACTGAATTTACTACTGCGCTTGCATCTGCCCAAAGCGGAAACTATCAAATGTTTGCAATCGGCTGGTCGGGTAGGGTCGATCCAGATCAAAACATCACGCAATTTTATACGCCGGGTAGCGCCTTGAACTACACTGGCGTTCAGGATCCCACCTTGCTATCACTGCTAGCTCAGGGTCGAGCGGCTTCGACGATAAGTGCTCGAAAGGCGATATATGCCCAGGTTGAAAAGCGTCTAGAAAAGGATCTTGGCATCATCTACCTCTTCCATGAGGCGGTTCAGCTAGCTTCAGTATCGAAACTTCAAGGCGTAGATTTTACCCCTGATGGACTGATTCACCTTGCTAACGCTGGATTTACCGGGTAAGAGATAGTCGACAATCTGCTATTTCATCTGTTGACACAGGGAGGACTGAATAAGATTGAAGAGGTATCTTCTAAGACGAGCCGGTGCTTCGTTGATCACGCTAATCGCAGCGTCAATGGTCGTATTTATTGGAGTACGATCTCTTCCTGGAAACATGGCGGTAGCGCTATCTGGTGAAAATGGAAGTGCGGCAGCATTGGCGGCGATCACGAAGGAGTTCGGGCTTGATAAACCTCTCGTGATCCAGTATGTAGATTGGGTTGGCCAATTACTGAGGGGACATCTTGGTGTGTCCCCTCAAACTGGACTAACTGTCAGCTCTGAGCTTGCGCAGAGAGTTCCAGTTACTTTGGAGCTTACAGTCTTGTCGATTCTTCTGGGGATTGTAATCGGAATTCCCGCTGGTATTGGTGCAGCTGTAAGGAGAGGCAAGGCTCTTGACTATGCAAGTAATGCGGTAGCGCTCTTTGGTCTTTCAGTTCCTTCGTTCTGGTTTGGAATACTTCTGATTTTACTCTTCTCTGTGAAGTTCCATATCTTCCCGTCGTCTGGGTATGTGTCGCTATTTTCGAACCCGGTTGAAAATCTGAAGGATATGGTTATGCCAGTGGTCGTTCTTGGTTCCGGAGTTGCTGCCATATTGATGAGACAGATGAGAGCGGGAATGCTTGAGACTTTGAGGTCAGACTACGTTCGTACAGCTCGAGCTAAGGGTCTTTCTGAAAAGGTCGTCATTGGCAAACATGCACTGAGAAACAGTATTACGGCAGTGGTTACGGTGCTCGGTCTTCAGTTTGGCGTGCTCCTGTCAGGCGTTGCCGTCACCGAACAAGTGTTTCTTCTTCCAGGCCTAGGTCGTTTAACGATTGATGCGGTATTTCAACGTGATTATCCTACATTAGAAGCGGTGGCTCTTCTCGTCGCTACTTCGTACATTGTCATTAACTTCCTGGTAGATGTAGTATATAGTGTTCTCAATCCTAGAATACGTCTTGCTGGAGGGTCGGCATGAGCGCTGTGTCTGCTGACGTAAGTATTGTAGGTCATCCAGTTCACAATCAAGTTCACGTTGAAAAGCGTTATCGGCGATTGAAGGTACTATTACGAAGGCCCACGGCTTTGGCAGGTGGCATAGGAGTCGTGCTGATTATTGCAGTTGCAATACTTGCGCCATTGATCTCGCCATACAATCCAACTGCTAGTAATTTTTCCGACTTATTTTCAAGTCCTTTCAGCACTGGGCACCTTCTTGGTACAGATCAATTAGGTAGAGATACACTTTCTAGACTCGTTTATGGCGCAAGATCGACGTTGGAGGTGGGGGTTCTCGCCACTATCGTTGGGACGATCGTGGCAGTCCCAGTCGGTATCATCTCTGGCTACTACAGAGGCTTTGTCGATTCCATTATCATGAGGATTACCGACGTGATCCTGGCATTTCCATTTTTGGTGATCGCCGTTGGATTAGCGGCGATATTTGGACCGTCGCTCCAAAATGCCATATTGGCGCTAGGGATTGCCCAAATTCCTAGCGTGATTCGAATTTCTAGAGGCGAGACACTTGGACTAAGGGAACAGGAGTTCATTCAAGCGGCAATTGCGAGTGGTGCTTCAGACTTTTCAGTCATATTTCGCTATCTCTTGCCGAATATGATGAGCCCCTTAGTCGTGCAAGCGAGTATCGCAATACCAGGTGCGATACTTGGATCCGCGCTACTGTCATTCTTGGGTGTGGGAGTTCAACCACCTACGCCGGCGTGGGGTAGTATGTTGGCGACCGCGCAAACTTACATTTACCAGGATTACTGGCTAGCTGTGTTACCCGGTATTGCAATCCTGGTCACAACGCTCAGCTTTAATTTTTTTGGTGACGGTCTTCGCGATGCGCTTGATCCGTCACTTAGTTAGAGGGAATATGACTTCATTGCTTGAAGTGGAGGGATTATGCGTAACATTTGGGTCTGGCGCAGGCGCCGTCAGAGCTGTACGTGATCTAGATCTAAGTGTTGAATCCGGCGAGATCGTTGCTTTGGTGGGAGAATCTGGTTGTGGGAAGTCGTTAACGGCTTTGACCTTGATGCGGTTGACTCCTCCTTCGGCTCGGGTGCAAGGAAGTGTAAAGTACAGAGGCGATCAAATCCTTGACGATAAGGGGCTAAAGATCAAAGCCCTGAGAGGGAAGGAGATTGCTATGGTGTTTCAGGAACCTATGACTTCTTTGAATCCTTCCTATACCGTAGGAGATCAGATAGCGGAGTCGATCCGTTTGCATTTGAAGCTACCTCGAAAACAAGCAGCTAAACAGGCGATTGAACTGCTTCGTCGAGTGAGAATCGCCGCACCTGAACAAAGAGCAAAAGCATACCCACATCAGTTGTCCGGGGGTATGAGGCAGAGGGTAATGATGGCTATTGCTTTAAGTTGTGATCCGAAGCTTCTGATTTTGGATGAACCGACAACAGCGTTGGATGTAACGACTCAAGCTCAGGTATTGGAGATCGTAGACGAGTTACGAAAAGAAGCAAATACGGGAGTTATTCTTATTACTCACGATCTCGGTGTTGTGGCCGATCTTGCAGATAAAGTTGTAATTATGTATGCCGGTTCGACAGTGGAGAAGGCGCCTGTTGAATCGATATACTCGCGACCGTCACATCCTTATACACGTGGTCTTTTAGCTGCGATTCCTAGACGGACCGATGGTGTTCGGAAAAGGTTAGATGAGATCCCAGGAACGGTGCCGATCGTGAGGGAGTTGCCCTCAGGTTGTATTTTTGCTGATCGCTGTTCGTGCGTGGAAGTGGACTGTCGTGGAGCAGTACCTAAACTTGAGATGATTGAAGATGAACATTATTGTGCATGTTGGCATCCACAGATCGAAGTCGAAACGGTATCACTATGAGTGCAGAGACTAAGATTCTCGAAGTTAAGGACTTGACGGTTACATATAGTGTCTCTGGAAAAAAGGTAAGAGCGGTACGAGGAGTAGATTTAAGTCTCTCCAAAGGTGAGATATTGGGACTTGTCGGTGAGACCGGCAGTGGCAAGACGACAGTCGGGAAAGCGGTTGTGCGATTGGTGAAGCCGTCGTCCGGACAGATATCCATTGGAGGCGTAGACGTTACGACTTTGTCTCGGAGTGACATGAGACCCGTTCGAAGACAGGTTCAAATGGTATTTCAAGATCCGTACTCATCTTTGAATCCTCGAATGACGGTTCTTCAATTGGTAGAACATCCTTTGAAGATCCATAACATTGGTACTCGAACCACTCGAAAAAGCATGGTCGGTGACATCATTGAACGGGTGGGATTAAGTAAGAGTGTTCTTTCTCGCTACCCTGGCGAGATGTCTGGGGGTCAACGCCAACGAGTTGGATTAGCGAGGTCTCTGGTGCTATCACCAGCACTTCTAGTAGCGGATGAACCAGTATCGGCACTCGATGTTTCAGTTCAAGCTGGTATTTTAAATTTATTGGTGGATCTTCAGAAGGATTTGGGCTTTTCGTGTTTATTTATCACACACGATCTCGGTGTTGCTGAGCATCTGTGTGACAGAGTTGCGGTCATGTACCTTGGGGAGATAGTTGAAGTTGGTACCCGAGATGACGTGCTAGCGAGGGGATACCATCCATATACGAAGTCTCTGCTTGATGCTGTGCCAGTCCCTGATCCAGTTGTGCAACGGAATCGTAAGAAAGCAACGTTACCAGGTGATCCGCCAGATCCCCTTTCTCCACCCTCGGGTTGTGCGTTGCACCCGAGATGTCGTTTTGTAGTCGAACGATGTATGTCCGATCAGCCTGAGCTACTTCCGCTGATTAATCACAAGGAACAACTGAGAGATGTGGAAGGCGAGTTGTGCCGTAGTGAGGAAATAGAGACAAAGAGTCCGGTTTCAGGGCACTTGGTGAGATGCCATAGAGTTGAGGATGCGTTTGCCCTGAATGCCAGGGATGCTGTGACTTCCGGATCTAGCGATACTGTTGTTCAAAGTAATAAAGAATTGGAAGGACACAGATCGAATGCTTTGTCAGCGAGTGGCACTTTAGATAGAAAAGACAAAGAGTTTTAGTAAGGACGCAGAGGCGATCGAACACTGATCTTCGACGTGAAAGCTGATGCTGATAAATCTTTGCAGTTTGGGCATCGGTAGCGGAGATCCAAAAGCTCTCTAGTCAAGTTTTGTAACTTCAGATATGTGATCGTTAATTGACGCCTTATCTATCGCCAAAGGTATCTTCGGTTGACGATGAATAGACGATGCGAAGTATGGGATGCCGCGCTAAGTAGGCCTGTTTATATTGGATAAACTATGAACCTGTAAATTTTGGGGACCTTCGTTCGAGAAAGGCCCGTACACCTTCTTTGTAGTCACTACTATTGATGCACCTATTGGACATGTCTGAGGCTAGATCAAGGGTCTCCCTATCAATTGGTGAACGATTGACCATTGAGTTTATGATAGCCTTCGAAGCGACTATGGAGAGCGGAGCGTTTTCCCGCAACCGCACGGAGATCAGTTCAATCCGACCTGCAACTGCCTCGGGTTCTAGAACCTCTTGTACAAGGTTCATGCGAAGGGCTCTATCTGCATCAACCCTTTCGGCTGTGAAGAGCAGAGCTTTGGCATGTTCGGGACCAACAGTATCAACGAGTCTTTTTAACGATCCGACGGGATAAGAGATTCCAAGGCGGGCGGCAGGAATAGCGAACTGAGCGGTGGTGTCAGAGATTCTGTAGTCGCATGTAATAGCTAGCGATAAACCTCCACCAAAACAAAACCCCCGAACGACGGCAATAGTTGGCACCGGAATGTGTGCAACCGAAAGAAGTGTGCCTTCAGAGCTCCGGTCGTAGCTCGCGGAGTTGTCTGGATCGCGAGAGTCTTCGAACTCAGATATATCGGCTCCTGACGCAAAGGCCTCGGTTCCATCGCCTTGGAAAACGACGCCTCTAGTTGACCGCGACTTAGACACTTCATTGGCGATGCACTCAATCTCTCGTAGCATAGATTGACTGATGGCGTTTTTCTTTCCAGGATTGCATATTGTGACAGTCAAAATGTCATTTGACGTATCGGTAGTGATATAGCCAGCTGGTTTGCTCATGACTAGCTAGTCGGCGCAGGAGACGGACGAGGTACAGCCCCATCAGGTACTTGCGAACTCTTTTTGGCCTCTAGCTCCATATGAGTATCTACGAGCTTAGAGGGCCACCAGTTCCACTTGCCCAGAAGTACGACTGTAGAAGGAACGAGTAGTGTTCTGACTAAGAACGTGTCCATGACGATACCTAGACCTAGGCCAAAACCTATCTGCTGGACTTGCGGACTGCCAGTTCCTCCTGCTACGCCAAGTACGAAGAAGGTCCCTGCTAGGACAATTCCCGCGGAGGTAACGGTAGATCCTGTAGCACCGATGGCGGTCGCCACGGCGTCTTTCAAACTCATAGTGTGTGACTCTTCTCTAATACGAGTCATTACCAAGATATTGTAGTCTTCCCCAAGCGCCAAGAGGAATAGGAACAACATGAAAGGTAATACGAAGGTGAGGCCCGATTCACCTTTTATGTCCATAAAGTATAAGACGTCAACACCTAAAGCAGCTAGATAAGAGAGAAGTACCGAGACGACAAGGTATAAAGGTGCCACTAGAGATCTGAGTACAACTGCTAGTAGGACAGCGATGATTATGACTACGAGTGGTACGATGTGAAACAGGTCTGAGTTCGAGGCGGAGGAGATGTCAGCAGACGCCGGAGCCTGTCCGCCCACCCCTGATGCCACCGCACCTGAACTCTTTTGAAGTGAAGTTGTCAGTGCTCTAATCGCGGGGACTGCATCGATAGCTGCAGTGGAACCAGGATCTCCAGCGCTAATGGATGTATTGAAGTAGATGAGCTTTCCGTTAGGAGATATGTAGTTTCCGGCAGATCTGTACGCCTCGTATAAACCCTTGGGTACCGTGATTCCAGGTGGTTCAACTGGGGGCAGTTGTGATGCGTTACCGAGTTTTGCGTGCAGAGTACTAAGTTCAGTAGGAGTTAGATGAATTCCAAAGAGGTTGTACACGCCTTGCACTGAGGAGAACTCCGGTGACTGCGATAGTTTGGTTTCAAGAGTTTGGATGTTTCTTAGATTGTTCCAGACTGGTTGATTAAACTTGAAGATGATCTGGGTTGGGTTAAAGGATCCAACTTTGAAGTGCTTTTGTAGGGCTGCATTTCCTAGAGCGGAGTCGGAGTTCGAAGGTACTGACGTACTAGAGGTGAAGCCTGAGGGTTTATTGCCCGCTGATACGACCGCTAGGGAACCAAATATCAAGACCCCAATGGTTAATGTTAGAGCCGGCTTAGTCACTACCCGAGAGGCAACTCTGCCCCAAAGTCCTGTCTCGGCACTGGACTGATGAGGACGAGAGGGCCAAAATGCTGCACGGCCAAATATGGCTAAAAGCGCAGGCTGAAGTGTTAAGCCAGCGAGCAACATCAAAAAGATGGTGATTGCGAGTGGGTATCCGAGTCCTTTGTAAAATCCAAAGGTTGCTGTAACTAGTGACAGGAGGGCCGCGATTACCGTAAAGGCCGAGAACGTTATCGATTCTCCGACCCTCGATAAGGCAAACTTTACCGCCTCCTTGCCGTCTAGTCCACGCCGTATCTCTTCACGTACCCGGAAGACGAGGAAAAGCCCGTAGTCAGTACCGGCTCCTAGTACTAAGACGATCATGAGCAACTGAGTAACGTTTGAGACTTGGAAGTGCAAAATAGAGGTTAATCGGGCAACTATAGGACCGGCCATAACCGAAACCAAGGCTGCTGGTACCAAAGTGATAAGGGGAGCAAGTATCGACCTAAAGACAAAGAGCAAGATTACCAGTATGAACAAGATGGAGTACTGCTGGGTCGAGTTGAAGTTACTTCCATTTGTCTTTGCGGAGTCGACAGCGGTTGCTAACTGCCCTGCAGTATGAACCTGCAGACCCGAAGGAGGGGTGACTTTAGCTATCTCGGACCTGATGTTGTTCACGAGGGTTACGGCCTTTGTGTCGTTGAAGGTGGAGATAGAGGAGAGAACCTCAATCTGTTCAGCCATCTGATCTTTGGAGACGCCAACGACCCGGGACTTTACTATCGTGGGCACGTTAGCCTTGATAGCGGAGGCTAAATGGGCCGCATAGATCTCGTCTTTTGGAGTTAGAGTCCCAACGTTGCGATAGATGACTATCTCCACCAGAGAGTCGTTTGTGTTTTGAAAACTACTCGCCAAGTTGGCTGCCTGGATCGATGGTGAATTTTTGGGAAGGAAGCTCTGATTGTTGTTGGTGACTACAGATGATAGCGAAGGTAAAAGTGCGGCTGACGCGACTATGACGACTATCCAAAGAAGGATGACTAGGTAGCGGAACCGTACTGAGAAGTTCCCAAGCGTGGTAAATATCTTATTCACTAATGTCTTCCTCCGCAAAAGGACATGTGTAAACGCTCCAATCTTCTTCGATTTCTTTCAGCTTTTAGTAGCTTTGAACAGATTGTCTTATCTGGCACATCAGATCCAACTAGGATCGACGCACTTGTTCAGCATTACTCATCGGCAAGGCCTTTTACTCTTAACTCATTTGCAACTCGGCTCACTACTTTAGTGCGTAATAACTATCTATTAAATAACAATATATCGACCGAGAGAGTTTATCCCAAAGTCTCAGTTAAAACTAATACGTTGTATAGCCGTTTTTCAGTTTGTAAAAAGGTGTTCAAGTCTTGAGAGACGGTAATCCGGAGGCTCAACTGAGACATGGCCCTATCGATGTAGGTGGCTATAGCCGATGATCAAAGGCGACGATAAGGGCTGCTGTGTCGACCGCCTTGCTCGATTAGGTCTATCAAGAATGGCTCAGATGTATTTGACAACTAGGGTAGCGGTAGCGGAAAAGAGAACACTTCTTGGGAGTATTTTT
Organism: Actinomycetes bacterium; assembly: GCA_021784785.1. Taxonomy (GTDB): domain Bacteria; phylum Actinomycetota; class Acidimicrobiia; order Acidimicrobiales; family Acidimicrobiaceae; genus Ferrithrix. The sequence continues at coordinate 23,756 of JAJYHJ010000059.1, forward strand.
GTCTGGAAAGCTTTCCGGTGAGGCTATCGCATTTCTTTCGAAGCCGATCCATGGTGTCATAGCAAGCTTTGACCTAGGAGGAGCCTTGCACCAGGTGCCGGTAAATGCGGTGCTTGATGAAGAGCCGTCACCTCATCGACTACTTATACTTGCTGGCGGATCGTCAAAGAAGGTGCGCAACCTTAGGCGAAATCCGGCTGCAAGCTTCTGTGTCTTTCAAGGACAGAGTTATGTCAGTATCTTTGGAGTAGCAGAAGTTATAGAAGATGCCTCGGAGATACAGCGAGTAGAGAGCCTATATAAGAAGAAGTACTCTAAGACTCCTAGAATCAACCCATCTCGAGTCGTCGTGTCGATCGAGTGTTCTAGGTCGATTGAGCATAGATTGGATGTGTAGATGAGTTTGCCAGTTTCGATTTTGGTACTCGTTCTAGCAATAGCGGCACTTGCTTTTGCCTCTCACTTCTTCGTAGCAAATGCAATTATTTTCGCTGAACGCACGGGACATTCGAAGATCTTCACTGGTGTGGTTGTAATCGGTTTTGGTACTGCCCTTCCAGAACTTGCTACTGCAGTGTTCGCGTCGGTGGCTCACCATCCATCTGTCGGGGTGGCCTCCTCTTTGGGAGCTACAGTCATAAACTTGACGGTAGTAGCTGGGATAACCGCCGTTACCGCCATGCCTGCAATCAGTTCTAGGACTCTAAAAAACGAGGGTTTAGTATCGGTATTTGGAGCTGTTTTGTTTGCGGCGGGTTTTGTCGTTGTGCATCTATCTTATTTGTTTTCCCTAGTACCTTTGGGCGTATTTGTAGTGTCCACCTTTATGATTATTCGTAACTCAGGAGTGGATACAGGCTATGAAAGTGAAGTTCCTGAGGAGCTGTCATCGAAAAGTCTTCTCGTGGTTGGGACTTTGTGCCTGGGAGGTCTAGCAGGAACCTTACTGGCGGCACAGGTATTCCTTGACGCCGCCTTGAATATAGCAGATCTTGCGGGTATGTCAAAGGTGATGGCTGGAGCGATAATTGTATCTTTTGGTACGTCGCTTCCAGAGATTGCGTCATCTGTACAAGCTGCGATTAAGAAGGCCCCTGACCTTGCAATTGGGAACGCTCTTGGTTCTTCTTTTTTCAATTCATTGGTGGCTGCCCCAGCAGCCGTTTTGTTTGACCCGAGTGGCAAGATAGGCGGGGTGGCGTTTACCTCGTTCTTTGCAATGGCATGCTCGATTGTGTTCTATTTTATGATGTGGAGTGGCCGTAGGCTGAGTAGGTCAGAAGGAGCTGTGTTGCTCATGCTTTACGGAGCCTTCTTAGGGTACTATTTCTTGGGCTAACTGTCGTTTTTCGGTAGTCGCTCTACGATACTTTGTTCGTTGAAGCTGTTGTACGTGACAAACTCCTCAACGGGAGCTCTTTTGAGTCGCTTTATTACTTTCTTTGGTCGCCCCAAGACTATTAGCCCTGCTAAAGCGTAGTCTGTTGGTACCTCCATAAGTCTCATGACCGCTTCTTCTTGACGACAAAGGACTGTGGTCATCACGCCTCCATACCCAAGGGATCGTGCAGCTAGAAGGAGGTTCTCTGCAAAAGGGTAGATAGAGGCTCCGCCGACAATACTTTGCCGGTTGAGGCCGTTATCTAAGACAGCAAGCTGCTTTAGGTCAACGAAGAGACAGAGCATGACCGGAGCTGTTTCAAGCGTGTCTACAAAGGCTGAGGGTGCATCAATGGAGTGGGCAGCCGATATGTCGATTGCAGGTTCAACCCAGTTTCGATTCGATATGGGGGCGAAAGGAATGAGGTCATTTTCCACGTGTGCATAGTACTCCTTCCAGCCGATCTGATAAAGTTCCCTGATCTTGATTTTTTGGTTGAGGTCATCTACAACGACGACGTGCCAACCTTGCCGGTTCCCCCCGGAAGGTGAAAATCGAGCGAGATCGAAGATTTTATATAGAGTCTCTGTGGAGATCTTCTCGGTTGTGAAATCTCGATATGCCGCGTTGGTGTGAAGCACTTTGTCTAGGTCCATTGTATTAATGCTAGAGCAACCTCTTGTTGACATACGCCAACTGCGCAATTAGCGACGTAGGTTTGTTTAGGCGAGACGCAGATACTGTGCTTCGAGATCGATTACAAAGGTGAGTTGGCATGCTGTGCTGGTCTTAGCCTCTCCTTTTTACTGATGAGCAGATTCAAAGCTCTTACGATGGCTTGACGAGTTTCGCGGGGCTCAATTACTGTGTCTACGTAGCCACGTTCGGCTGCAATCCAGGGAGTCAAATAGGTCTGTTCATACTCAGATTTTGCCCTTGCTCTCTGACTGTCATTTGCTCGACGATGAAGAATCTGAACTGCTCCTTCGGCGCCCATGACTGCGATCTCTGAGGTGGGCCACGCAATAGTAAAGTCGTTTCCCATGCCTTTGGAGTCCATGACGATGTATGCTCCGCCATAGGCCTTTCGTGTTATGACACATATACGAGGGATCGAACAGGCGGCGTATGAAAATGCGAGTTCGGCTCCGTGACGGATCATGCCTCGCCACTCCACATCCTTACCTGGCAGAAATCCAGGAGTGTCCTCAAGGGTCACTATTGGGATGTTAAATGCATCGCAAAACCGGACGAACCGAGCGCCTTTTTGGGCTGCGGGTATGTCTAATGTTCCTGCCATGATCATGGGTTGATTAGCTACTACTCCCACCGTCCTTCCGTCTATGCGTGCTAATCCGGTGACGATCTGCGGTGCCCAAAATCGTCTGAGTTCCAAGAACTCTCCAAAGTCTACGATTTCGGCGACGATGTCTCGGACGTCGTATGAAGAGGTCGGTTCTTTTGGAATGATTGTGTCAAGATTTGGACGGAGATCTAACCCCTCCTCGAACTCATCAGACCTTGGTGGAAGTTTGTCGGTGTTGTCAGGAAGAAACGAGAGTAGGTAAGCGATCTGCTCGATAACTTCATTTGGGTTATCAGCAGCCTCGTAGGCTACACCAGATTTTGAAAGCAAGATGTTCGAGCCACCCAGCTCTTCAGTCGTTAGATTGATACCTGTAAAGCTAGCAACCATCTGGGTTCCAGATAGAAATGCGAATGACTCAGGTGTGACTGAGACGTAGTCAGCAAGACCCAGGAGCAAGGTGGGTCCAGAAACCGCAGGTCCAATGAGTCCGGCGAGGATCGGTATGTTTCCAGAGCATAGGGCGATCTCTTTCGCTGCAAGCCCCCAGCCATGTAAAGCTCCAATGCCATCGGTAATCTCAGCGCCCGATGTGGAAAGTATGAGTACGAAAGGCAGACGATTTTTAAGAGCGAGCCGTGCTCCTTCGGCTATACGTACGCCGTCTGACTCACTCAAAGCCCCACGTTTCGACGAAGGTCGTGACGTTACAAAGACGACATCTCTTCCGCCAAGGTTTCGGATTCCAGCAGCTGTCGATCCTCGAGAAAGGTTTGTAATCGATAGGTCGAACTCGGCTTGGGACTTATATCTGTTTCTAATCATGCAATGCCTAATCTAAGAACTTCCGTACCTACTTTACCCGTGGTTCTGTCGTGCTACCTCCTCCTTTGACAATTGCCATTACTGTTCTTGCGGCGTTTACTCCAGAAGCTAAAGCCCCATTTATAGACGGAGTTTCGAGGAAATCTCCGGCTAGGACGATATTTGCCGCAACCTGTCGGTCGATTGGCACCCTGAGTCGTTCTCCATAAACCGCCGGAAGAGCCTCCTCGATGACGCCACTTGCAATATCTTCCCAGCTATTTGACTGCCCTTTAAATATTTGCCCAAGTTGCGTACGGATATCAGCGATGGAAGCGCCCGCGCGATGTGAAACGGATATAAGGTGTTGACCCTGTGGCGCATAGTATACCGAGACGTCACTGAGCACGGAAACGGTCAGAATAGGACCTTTGTGAAGCGATGGAACATAGACTGCGGCGTGTCCAAGAGGTCGTTCACTTGCGGAGAAGTATGTGTATCCGACGGATCTGTACGGAACTGCTTTAATGGTTCCGGGAACGAGTTGGTTGGTTGCACGGGCGTCTGTTGCGACGACTGTACACCTCGATACGATTTGCCTTCCATCAGACAGTTCGACACCTTTTGAACCGACTCTTACTACCTCTGCATCTAGATGTATCGATCCGCTAAGTTGTGATGCGAGATACTTGGGAATAGTATCCATCCCTAAAGCAGGGAGCGAAGCTCCTTCTCTTGCAAGAAAGGTAGCTATCGACTTGGTAAAAGCGATGGGTGTTTCAAGCTCTTGGTCTAGGAGTATACCCCTTAGGAAAGGTTCGGCTATGGATCGCCTTAGTACCGAGGAGGAGCGCAACCTTCTGAGAATCTCAGCGGTAGAGGTCTCGGGATATCGCGCCTGCGCAACAGATGCTCGGAACACAGGAATAATATCTCTAGCGCTGATGAATCTACGTATATCCTTTGCACCTAGGTAGGTAGAGAAGGGGTCTGATACAAGCGTCGTGCTCCCTGAAGGTGTGTCTATATAAAGTCCCTTATAAAAGGGTCTGAGTTCTAACTTTGTATAGTCGAGTAAGCGCTTTCCCATCGGGTAGTGACCTAGATAAACCTGAAAACCCCGATCAAGTACGAAACCATCTATGTGATCGGTAGCGACCTTCCCCCCTATAGAAGGGGATTTTTCGAGTATTGTATATTCAACGCCGTTATTCTCAAGAACTGCCGCACATGAGAGTCCAGCGAGACCACCTCCTACGATAGCGACCTCTGATTCAGCGCAAACGGCTGGTTCTGAAGTATGCTCTGTCGCCACTTATACAACAACTCCCTCGGCTTTTAGTTATGACTTGGTCACACCATGTATGTTATGTGGTCCTTCGGTAAGGCGTTTCAAACAAGAAACTATTACCTTTCTCATGTAACTCTACCTTTTGGTTAGCTAATTTGAAGTGCTAGTAGGGTTGTCGTGTCAAAGTGGTATTAGGTCGGCGAATTCGACTGACTCACGTTTTTGATGGTAGTCTACGAGGCGAGGAGGTGGGTAGATCATTCGTTTCCCATCTGGAGAACAACATGAAATTAGACTCGATGACCAAGTGGCAGTCATTGCTGAAGTTGGGGCTACCTTGCGTTCATATCGATGTGGAGATCGAGATGTTGTCGACTCTTTCAACCCAAGCGAGATCTGCCCAGGTGCACACGGAGCTCTTCTTTTCCCGTGGCCAAACCGTATCAAAAACGGCCGTTACTCTTATAAGGGACAGAGCTTTCAACTTGATTTGAGCGAGCCTTCCACCTCAAGTGCGATTCATGGACTTCTCCGATGGAGACCCTTTGATGTTATTGCTCGTGAAGGTAACTACGTGAGTTTACGGACCGAACTACATCCAACACCAGGTTATCCATTTGATTTGTCATTGGAGAGTAACTATCAGCTCAGCCGAGATGGACTTGAGGTGTTTTCGACTGTTACCAACCTTGGCAGTGCTATAGCGCCATTTGGTTTAGGACATCACCCATATATATCCTTTGGCCCCGGAGCTACAGTTGACGACGGCCAAGTGTCGATGGAAGCCAACTCCTACTTGTCCTCTGATCCGACGACGGGTTGGATTGGAGAGAAAGCTGGTTGTGCTCAAACCGACCTTGACTTCTCCAAAGGGAAGCATATGAGGGGAGTGAGCCTCGACCACACCTTTATGGATTTGGCCCGGGACCAAAATGGTAAAGGCTGGATCTATGTCTCCGGCCAAGACGAGCGCGTCGTAGCTTTGTGGATGGACGAACACTACTCCTACATCCAGCTTTTTACTAGCGATACGTTAGAAGGAGAGAGAAGGCGCAAAGCTATTGCCGTCGAACCGATGACCTGCGGTCCTCAGGCGTTTCGTTCGGGCGAGAGTCTCTTAGAGCTTGGCCCGTCGGAGCAAGCTTCATTGAGTTGGGGGATGAAACTTCTATGAAAGTCCCAGATACGAACCAAAATGTAGATGTACTAGTCATCTTTGGAATAACTGGAGACTTGGCGCACAAGATGACGATTCCAGCCCTTTATAGGTTGGAGCAGTCCGGGTATCTCCACTGCCCGGTGGTAGGAGTAGCGCTTGAGCCCTGGAGTCGAGATCGCTTGGTGGGGGAGTTTAAAGCTAGCCTTGGCAACGATGGTCAGAGTGTGGACCAAGATGTCCTCGAGTCGTTAGCATCAAAGGTGTCTTACGTTCACGGAGACTTCTCCGACGCTGATACCTATCTTCGTCTTAAAGATTTAATAAGTAAGTACAAAAATCCACTTTACTACCTAGAGATTCCCCCTCCTCTATTTGCGCGGGTGATCCAAGAACTTTCCTCGGTCGGACTAGCGAGCAAGGGCAAGTTTCTTATTGAAAAACCATTTGGAACTGATCTGGGATCTGCCAAGGCTCTAAACGGTACCCTACACGAGATCATCACAGAAGAACAGATACTGCGTATCGACCACTTTTTAGGCAAGGAGCCCGTTTTAGACATCTCCTACCTACGGTTTGCTAACGAAATCATAGAGCCCTTACTGTCTAGAGAACATGTGGACTCAATCCAAGTAACGATGGCTGAAGACTTCGGAGTTGAAGACAGGGGATCGTTTTACGATAAGGTCGGAGCGGTTAGAGATGTAGTACAAAATCACCTTTTGCAGGTGCTGTGTCTTATGACAATGGAGATTCCAATCGCCGGAAACTATGGAGCAATTTGGGACAAGAAGACAGATATCTTAAAGGCTGTGACACCTATGGACCCAAAGACCACGATCTTTGGACAGTACGAAGGGTATTTAGATGTTCCTGGAGTCGCACCACTGTCGAAAACTGAGACGTATGTAGCTACCCAAGTCTATATCGAGAACTGGAGATGGCATGGAGTACCTGTATTTATCAGAACTGGAAAGGCCCTTTCTGTGCGATCGACTGAGCTTAGAGTGGTGTTCAAGAGGGCTCCTCACCTACATTATGTAAGTGACCTGGGTGGCTTGCCGCCAAATGAAATGATTCTACGCATAGACCCAGATCCGAGCCTTAGATTGCAGTTGGCCTCAAAAGGTGCCGTGGGGACGCGTGGTAGGTCTGTGTCTTTGGATCTGCCTTTTGAAGAAGAGTTAGGAAAGTTGCCGCTTCCCTATGAACGTTTAATACATAACGCGTTAATAGGTGACTATTCCTTGTTCATAAGGGAGGATTCAGTGGAGGAGAGCTGGCGAATTGTGCAGTCCTTGCTTGACCCTGATAAGAGCATAATAGGCTACAAAAAAGGTAGCTTCGGTCCGTCCGATGCGAACGCGTTGTGTAAGGGACATTTGGGCTGGCAGAGACCTTGGCTGTAGTGAGAAAGTTTCAACGATTAACTAACTCCAAAGTCGGAAAGGAAGTGAGCAGATGGCTTCAGATGCTTCAATGCAACTTGGAATGGTGGGCCTTGGTCGAATGGGTGCGAATATAGTACGTCGACTCATGAGGGACGGACATAGATGCGTAGTCTATGACGTTAATCCAAAAGCTGTAGATGACTTGGTAAAAGAGGGAGCTGTTGGAGCATACTCCTACGAAGAGTTTGTGAGCAAGTTAGAGGTTCCGAGGAACGTCTGGCTTATGGTGCCGGCCGGTTCGATCACTGAAGATACCATCTCAAAGCTATCTGAACACCTTGGTTCAGATGACGTAGTGATCGATGGGGGCAACTCCTACTATCGCGACGACATTAAACACGCAGGTAATCTTCAATCCAAAGGAATCCACTTTATCGACTGTGGTACAAGTGGTGGCGTCTGGGGACTCGAGCGTGGCTACTGTCTAATGATCGGAGGAGAGCGTGAGGTGGTAGACAGACTTAATCCGATCTTCGACTCCCTAGCACCGGGGGTAGATGCTGCGACACGCACTTCTGGACGATCTGAAGAGGTGACTCCTGAAGAGAAGGGTTATCTCTACTGCGGTCCAAGTGGTGCAGGACACTTCGTCAAAATGGTTCACAACGGGATCGAGTACGCAATGATGGCAGCCTATGCAGAAGGCTTAAACATCTTGCACAGAGCAAATGTAGGGAAAGAGAACTTTGTAGCTGATGCAGAGACGGCGCCACTTGCAAATCCAGAGTTTTATCAGTATGACATCGACACAGCTAAAGTAGCAGAACTTTGGCGTCGAGGCAGCGTGGTACAGTCATGGTTGTTGGATCTTACAGCGGAAGCGCTTTTTGACTCTCCTACGTTAGATAAGTTTCAAGGCAGAGTATCAGACTCTGGAGAAGGCCGATGGACATCAGTGGCAGCTATCGATGAGGGCGTTCCTGCTCCTGTGCTCACCACCGCATTGTACTCGAGATTCTCCTCTCGCAATCTATCTGACTTCGCCGATAAAGTGCTCTCCGCTATGAGAAAGGGCTTTGGGGGTCACGACGAAAAGGCTAAATAAGCTGCGACCAAGGCCCTGAGATAGCTTTGGCTAAGATAGACCTGAGAAATCATGAGGAGTTGCTTAGCAGTACTCTCGGTTCATCTATGCGAGGCGCATAGACGATTTAGATATAGAGTTAGCTCATCTAAACTTGTATCTTAAGACAAGGAGATAGGTGCGGTACGCTCTAAGACAGAGATGGGCTCGAATCTTAGCGAGCTACATGTTGACCCTCGTTGGCGTTGTTGTTAGCGCGTATCTTCTCGTCCCTAAGACTTCGGAGTTAAAGGCTATTAAATCGGTGCTGAACGACTCCGATACGTGGCTATTGTTGGTGGCTGGAGGTTTGGAACTCCTATCTATCTGGTTCTACGCCCTTACAACGAGACAACTGACAGAGCGAAATAAGGGGAAAATCTCAAAGAGATTTATCCTTGCGGTAACGGTGGCAGCGTCAGCCATTGGCAACTCGCTGCCACTTGGAGCGGGAGTCACGGCTGTATATGCATTTCGAAAGCTTGAGAGTCGTGGTGTAGACCGCAAAGAAGCGGCTCTCGCCGTAGGCGCTAGTAACGCGGTAGCCGTAGCGACCCTTGCGCTTCTAGCTGCTCTAAGTGCACTTTTAGGTGGAAGTACAGTTCTAAATGGGGCCGATATCGTTGTACTTGTGGGTGTTGGCATGCTTGCGTTTCTGTTGGTTGCATACGTCCGAGTCGCAATGAAATCTATCGTCTACCTATTCGAAGTTCTAAAAGGTGCGAGAAGGTACGGTTTTGCAGACTCTCGATCTATAGCTAAGACGAAAAGTACCAAGGCGGCCGACTTTGAACTTTCTAGAACAACTATCGCTGTCGCCTCGTTGTACGCCTTTTTGAATTGGCTCTTTGACCTTATGGCTCTACTATTGGCCGTCCATATTGTCCATGCAAACGTTCCGTTGTTTGGAGTTGTTGCGGCTTACTTTGTCGGTGCTCTAGCGGCTAACTTACCGATAACACCAGGTGGACTAGGTGTAGTTGAGGGATCTCTAGCGGTTGCATTGATTGCATTTGGAGGGGGCCGTACGACGGTTCTCGCCGCTGTACTGCTTTATCGTCTGGTTAGTTTCTGGATCTGGCTGCCAACGGGATGGATTGTTCACTTTATTATGTCGTATTTGAGCCACAAGCGACCACACGCTAGCGTTGAGTTTGCTGAAACTTTTAAGATCG
>JAJYHJ010000022.1 GCA_021784785.1 Actinomycetes bacterium
ATCGGGACATGCAAAGAGGTCTGAACTTCTTACTATGTTGAACTTGACAACGCCGAGGGCTTTTGTGCCGGTCCATGGAGAGTTTAGACATCTCGTCAATCACGCCAAGTTGGCTATTTCAAGTGGAGTTGATCCTGATCGAGTTTTGCTGGCCGAGGATGGGGACGTTGTTGTCCTGGACGAGCAGGGGGTTCATTACGGTGAAGAGGTTCCCGCGGGATACCTCTACGTCGACGGCATCGTAGGTGGAGTAGCTCACGGTGTACTTCGAGATCGTAGAGTGCTCTCAGAAGAGGGCGTCGTGGTTGTATCTGTGACTGTTGACCTAAACGCCCTACAGCTGGTTGCAGAGCCTGAGATCGCTACTCGTGGGTGGGTTGAACAAGGAGACAGTGCTGTCTTGTTAGAGCTTTCTAAGGAAGCCGAAGCGGCTGTGGTGCGAGCACTGACACAAGGAAGTAAAGATATTGATACGCTAAAAAAGACGATTCGAGGGGCGGTTGGTAAGAAGATTGCGACGTTGACCAAGCGTAAACCAATGGTAATTCCAGTCGTTACTGAGATCTGACGAAGAAGTTACATGAAAGGAGCGTCCATCTTTGGCTAACTCACCCAGATCAAGTACTACAAAGAGCAGGGGTAAAACCAAAGTGAGTTCTCGGCCGGTCTCTCCCAGAGCGAGGTCTACGTCGAAGTGGAGGATTAGCCTTTCAAAAGAGGCTTGGTCGGTTGTAGCGTTAGTTGGGTCTCTGCTAGTTGGGATCGGAGCGTACTCCCATGTCCTTGGGCCATTGGGTTCGTTTTTTCATGGGTTTTTAGCGGTTTTGTTTGGACATAGTGGATGGGTGATTGTAGTTGGGGCTGCTGTAGTCTCCATTGGGATCCTGGCTAACTTCAAGTACGCAGCGTCGAAGATGAGCATTGCCGACGTTGCTGTAGTGCAGTTGATGGTTGCTGCAGTATACGGAGTGGTACACGAGACAAATCATGGTGGTCACTTTTCGTTTGTAGGTGTGGTTCACTACGGTGGAGTCCTAGGAGAACTTTTTGGCTACCTGTTCCTTCACTTAGCGGGAGAGATCGGCGGTTTTGTTTTAATCGGGTTGGTGATGTTTCTCGCTTTAGCTAACTTCTTGGGACTTCATCTTGAACGAGTTTCTTTTTGGGTGTCTTCGAGGTTACGAGAGTCTAAAGCTGCCGCGCGAACGGGTTCGTTTGTACAAGATGAACATTCAGATCGTGAAAGGGTTAAGGTTCTAAAGAGACCGAAAGGCTCAAATGCACCGACAGAACTGCAAGGTGAGGTGCCAGAGTTTCAAGACATTCCAATCTTTGCACCCAGTAGTGAACATGAAGTAACTGCTAAAGGCGTTTCCTCACCACAGATTCAGTCAAAGGACGTAAAGGAGAAGGATGGAGCGTTTGAGCTCATTGATCTTGCTGGATTCGAAGATCGAGATGCTGGAGAGTTTAAGTCCAAAAATAGCGTGAGCGAAACTTGGAGACTTCCACCTAAGAGCATCCTGTCTCGTGGATCGAAGCAAAAGCTGAATAAAGCTGAGTTGATAGAGAGGGGAAATGCACTTCAAAGTTCCCTCGGAACCTTTGGCGTTGGGGTCAGAGTAGTTGGCATGACGGTAGGACCAACTGTAACCCGCTACGAACTTGAACTTGCTGAAGGGGTGAAGGTGAATCGGCTTCTATCGCTTCATCGTGACATCGCTTACGCGATGGCAGCTACTGACGTAAGAATTCTCGCTCCGATTCCGGGCAGATCCGCAGTTGGCGTCGAGGTTCCAAACAAAACTAGAGAGACTGTTACTTTGGGTGACGTAATGGCTTCGTCTGAGATGTCAAGAGCTAAACATCCGCTCCAAGTCCCAATCGGTAAGGATATATCTGGTTCTACCGTGGTTGCGAACTTGGCAGAGATGCCCCACGTTTTAATTGCGGGATCTACTGGATCAGGCAAGTCTTCGGCGCTAAATTCAATACTGACCTCAATCTTAATGAGAAGTACACCCGATGAGGTTCGACTTATTCTTATTGATCCAAAAAGGGTTGAGTTAGGTCAGTACTCTCGATTGCCTCACCTCCTAACCAGCGTGGTAGTGGATCCTAAAAAGGCCGCTAATGCACTCGCGTGGGCTGTGAAGGAGATGGAGAATCGCTACGATCTTTTAGCTGCAGTCGGCGTTCGGGATATCACGGGCTACAACGCTCTGATTAGAGAGGCCAACTCTGAGGGTGTCGACAAAAAGACGCTTTCACAAGAGATATTTGGTGACATCAACCACGAGGATGCTATCGTTCCTCTGCCGTTCATTTTAGTCGTCGTTGATGAGCTGAACGATCTTATGATGGTTGCGGCCCGTGACGTTGAAGATAGCATATGTCGGATAGCTCAAAAAGCTAGAGCTGTGGGTATTCATCTCATAATCGCTACCCAGCGCCCTTCTGTAGACGTGATCACAGGTGTTATAAAAGCCAACGTTCCCTCTCGAATTGCGTTCTCAGTTGCCTCCTTGGCCGACTCAAGAGTGGTTCTAGATCAAAGTGGTGCGGAGAAACTTGTTGGGAAAGGGGACCTGCTCATGATTACAGCGGCGTCTTCCCATCCCAAGCGGGTTCAGGCACCGTGGGTGTCTGAGGCTGAAGTTCGTCAGGCGGTCGCCCATTGGTCGCGGCTGGGGGGTCCGAGCTACGTCGAAGGAGTGGAGGGAGAAGGTAACGCCAGGGAGTCTTTCTTGGGTGGTTCAACTCAAGACGATGATCTCTATCGGGAGGCTGTGAAGTTGGTTGTGAGTTCCCAACTTGGATCGACCTCAATGCTGCAGCGTAAATTAAAGGTCGGCTTCGCACGTGCCGGTCGCATTATGGACCTTTTGGAGCAAGGCGGTATAGTAGGGCCTCCAGAGGGTTCTAAACCCAGAGTTGTGTTGGTGACCCCAGAACAATTAGAGGATCTTAACAGCTAGACACCACTGCTGAATGCTTCGGCTAGGCTGTCGCTTTGTCCGATCGGACAAGGTCCGGCTTATACGATACGTGGGAGGTAGTGTGGCAAGGAGAGACAGAGGTTCTTGGAAGGCCGCGAGTGGTTCTCGGCAGAGCTATGGTTCTCATTCTTCAAGAGGTGGATTTTTACTCCGCAGGGTGGTGGCGGGACTTATTGTTCTTGCGGTGTTAGTGGTGGCAGTAGGTGTTATTCAACTTCTAAGACCGGTGCCGTCTCCGACTTTTACCTCGTCTTTGAATCTTCCGAGCGTGGTTGCTGGACAAGCACCTTCGATTCCGTGGCCTACTCAGGGCTCCGCTACGTTGGATATTCCAGGTATTGGATCTTTTGGATCACACGGATCAAACACTCCAATACCGATCGCATCCGTGGCTAAGATGACGACGGCGCTGTTGATAATCCACGACCATCCCCTTCAACTTGGCCAAAACGGCCCTTCGATCACGATAACTCAGTCGGACTATCAGACGTATTTACAGATGCAAGCCGCGGTGGACTCTGTGATGGCGGTCGCTCCTGGTGAAACGCTCAACGAGTATCAGCTCTTGCAAGCTCTTCTTATTCCATCCGCCGACAATATAGCAATAACGTTAGCCAACTGGGATGCTGGCTCTGTGAGCGCATTTGTAGCCAAAATGAACGCTTATGCAAAACAGCTTGGTCTCACAGGAACGACTTATACAGATCCATCTGGCCTTAATGCCTCTACGGTCTCTACGCCACGTGACCAGCTCAAGATCGCTGAGTTGGTGGAACATAATCCGGTGCTGGCACAGATCGTCTCCCAACCCCAAGCGACTCTCCCTGTCGCTGGAACGGTCTACAACGTGGACTACGATCTGGGTCATGATGGGATTATCGGTGTGAAGACGGGATCAACTCCTAGTGGCGGTGACTTTGCGTTCGCAGCTGACGTAGGCATGGCTAACGGCGCTACCGACAAGGTTGTAGGGGTGGTCCTAGGTCAGCAGGGTCTTCAACCACTAATTGATGCACTTAATACGGGAAAGACACTTGTAAAGTCAGTGGCATCGATTCCGAAAACTGCATTAATTGTAAAAGCTGGTGGTGTGGTAGGTAGTATTTCGGTTGCTGGGAAAGGGTCCATTCCGGTTATATCTAAAGATACAATCTCGGCACAGGAGTGGCCAGGACTTTCAGAGTCCAACAACTATGTGTTCACTTTGAAGAAAGCTCCCATCAAAAAAGGTGAAGTGGTAGGCGTTATGAAGATTCAAGTTGGAGAGCAACACTTTACAACCCCACTTTTAGCAGGAGCTTCTATTGGTTCTACACCACTTAGCTATCGCCTCACCCACCTTTAGGAGGCGTAGACTTGAAAATGACAGAGAGTTCGATTATCGATGGCACGGTCCGAGTTCCTGGTTCAAGTGCTAACTTAGGGCCGGGATTTGACGTGCTGGCTGTGGCTGTCTCCCTTTTTATAGACATAAGGGCGTCCTTATCGGACAAGTTCACGGTTACGGCAACAGGTGAGGGGTCTGATATCGAAGTCAATCGAGAGCACCTGGGAGCAGTAGTGGCTCGTAAGGTGCTTGGACACGACAGAGTGCATATTCACGTAAGTTCTGAGATTCCATTTGCCAGAGGACTTGGATCCTCGGCGGCTTTTGCAACGGGGGTGGCCTTTGCCTTGGGGGCTGAGGATCCCCTCTACGTAGCGACGAAGCTTGAGGGCCATCCCGAGAATGCGGCAGCATCGTTTTACGGTGGCTTGGTAGCAGCAGGCGTGATAGATGGAGAACCTGTTGTTCAGAGATTGAAGATCGACGACCGGATAGGCTTGATCCTAGTTGTGCCTGAAACTCGGCTTTCAACGGCGGAGGCTCGAAAAACTCTCGAAAACTCCATATCCCGTGACGATGCGGTGTTCAACTTGCAACGAGCGGTTTTGCTTTCACACGCTCTCTCAGACATTGACCATCTGAATCAGGGATTGTTTGATGATAGAATTCACCAGTCCCAACGCTCTCGACTTTTCCCGCATGCAATATCGATTATCGATGTTCTGCTTCACAGTGGAGCGATCGGTGCTACATGGTCGGGAGCCGGATCTACAATGGTAGGGTTCGTAGCCTCCAAAGACTCAGCGTCTATCTTGGAAGAGGTGAATTTGCATCTAAAGGGTTTGGAGATAGATGCACGAGCTATGTCCGTTGGGGTTGATACCGCAGGTGCGAGGGTGCTATCGTCTGTTCCGAAGGAGTAATCGGCACAGCTGGTGTACCGTAGGTACTGCTCTCCCGTGTGGTTGTTTAGTCATTACTGCTAAAGTTGTGCCCTCTGTTACCATATGTGCCCTCTGTTACCATAAACCACTAGAGGTTCTGTGGGTTCTCGTGCATAATGGATACAACTATACAAACTGATCAACGTGCATGAGCCCAAGCGCAACGTGTAAGCGTGTACGAAGTCAGGTGTAAAGAAATGGTTTGGACTATGGACCTGAGGCGGCGACCTACTAGGATGGACATTTTGTAAGGTGTGGTGTAGTGGCAAAGTATTGGTTTGAAACTCTTGGCTGCCCGAAAAATCAAGTGGACTCCGATAGGCTGATGACTCATCTAGAGTCGAACGGCTTTGAGGAAGCAGGCGACGTTATAGGCGCAGATGTGGTAGTTGTAAATACGTGCGCTTTCATCGACTCAGCTAGAGAAGAGTCGATAGAGACCATCCTTGAACTCGCTTCGTTAAAGTCGAAGAGCGCCAAGTTGGTCGTGACGGGATGTTTGGCGCAGCGTTACTACGAAGAACTTTCAGAGAGTATCCCTGAGATCGATGTGGTAGCTAGGTTTGGGGAAGACTTTACCAAAGCAACATCTTTAGGAAATAAGATTGTTCGCAAGCCTAAGGTCGGTGCTTTGCATTCGCCGAGTCCTGGGTCGTTACCTTTGATGGATCTCCTGCGCCTTCCTCGGAGAAGATCTCGGGCACCTTGGGCGTATGTGAAGGTGGCGGAGGGATGCAACAAGAACTGTGGTTTCTGTTCGATTCCGTCGTTTCGTGGAAGACAAGTATCTAAGTCGATCGATGAGATCAGACGAGAGGTCGAAGAGTTGGGCGTACAAGAAGCCGTGTTGGTCGCACAGGATCTAGCGAACTACGGTGTCGATAACTATGGCTATCCGAATCTTGTTAATCTATACGATACTGTTTCGACGATGGTTCCTTGGGTCAGATTGTTATATGTGTATCCGACCGGTCTGACCGATCGTCTCATAGAAGCCGTCGCCACAAGCGCGATCCCATACTTTGATCTCTCCTTGCAGCATGTCAGCGGTTCTCATCTAAGAAGGATGAGACGCGTAGGTTCGGCTACAATCGTACTTGAGAGGATTAAAAAGATACGTAATATTCGTCCAGATGCAGTCTTTCGCACCTCCTTTATTCTTGGGTATCCGGGAGAGACCGATGAGGACCAGGAGATGCTGAAACACTTTATCGAGGAGGCGGAGCTCGATTGGGTTGGGTTTTTCCCATACTCACTCGAAGAAGGTACATTTGCGGCAAAGCTTTCTGAACAGATAGATCGTTCTCTTGCTCTTGAAAGGATTAACGAGTTGAGTGAGATACAAGATCGTATTACCCGTGTCAAACGAATGTCACTTATAGGGAAAGAGATCACAGTGCTTGTGGAAGAAGATGGTCGGGCTCGCAGCTTTAGGGAGGCTCCTGAGATCGATGGCGTTTGCCTTCTAGACTCTTCAGATGCGATCGGAAGCTTTGTGACAGGTAGAGTCGTCGAGATTAATGGTATAGATCTAGTGGTCGAATCGAATAATAAGCTCTAAAGTGTACTTAGATGACTCGAAGTGTATATGGTCCTACAGCTATTAAGACCCCTGCAAACATAATTACGTTACTTAGGATACTGGCCACGCCGCTGGTTGTAATTTTCGTGCTTTATGATAAAGGGAGTTACTGGCCCGCTGCTATGTGGTTTGTCTTAGCTCTCACTGATGGTTTTGACGGTTTTATTGCTCGTAAGCAAGGTGCAACTAGATCTGGGGCTTTCTTAGATCCATTGGCAGACAAATTGATGGTGTTTGCGACATTTGGGGTCTTGGTCTATCTAGGCCGTATCTCAATCTGGCTAGTGCTCATTATGGGTGTGAGAGAGTTTGCTGTTAGTCTTTATCGGACCTTTGCTCTGAGGAGAGGGATTTCCGTACCAGCGCGGACTCTGGGTAAGCTCAAGATGGTGTCTCAGCTCTTTGTTATTGAGCTGGCTTTGCTGCCAAACTATCACACGTTCTCTTGGTTCTTAACTCCTCTTATGGTTTTAGCGACGGCCTTAGCACTGCTTTCGGCGATTCAATACTTTAGAGATGCCAATCTTGCTTCGTAGTCGAAAGGCAACACGCTCTTGAAGACGGTCGAAGATTTCAAACGCCTTCAAAACAACTCTCGGCCATCTGAATAGCGATCTCCTCTAAGTGCATCAGCGGATAGGTAGCAGATCTGGTGACCAGTGGGTTCTCTAGTCTGTAAGCTTTGTTACTAGAAGTAGTGCAACTGCTAAAGCAAACTATGTAAGTAGGTGAACGATCGATCTG
>JAJYHJ010000078.1 GCA_021784785.1 Actinomycetes bacterium
GGGAAACACCCGTTCCCATTCCGAACACGGTAGTTAAGACCACCTGCGCCGATGGTACTTGGGGGGAGGCCCCCTGGGAGAGTAGGGCGCTGCCGCTATCTATCTATAAGATAGGACCCATATGGGTCCTATCTTTGCTTTTAGGGAGTGACACACACAATGAACGACCAAGTCCCCACCTATAAAGATCTCCAAGAGGAGATAGTAAGGCTCCAGGCAAAGGTCTCTTCCTTAGAGGAGAGGAATCGTACCCTCTCCCAACGACTAAATGCTATCTTGTATGAACGGCCACCACACTATGGGTAGGTGCGATGGTAGTTGTACGGGAGTGTTGTTGGGTAGGTCGTTATCCGATAGGCATTTCGACCGTTCCTGGGCTTCGATCACCGGAGGGAATTTAGTGTCCCTAGCGAAAGTTTCACAGTGAGATGTTGGCTAAGGACACGAACTATGTCTACAGCCTACGAAACTACTGATCTGAATAAGGCGATGAGTTTCATGCGCTATGGCATGATTTGTAGTACTTTGATGTGCAAGGGTGGGTTCTCATAGTGGGTTTCTGCCTGACTACATAAGTTCATGTTTTAGAGAAGACGAAAGGTTGAGGAGCGTGGATGACGATCAGAATCGCAGGGACTTCGATCTCTTGGGGTTTGGTAAAAGGTTTTGGATACATCTTTGCGTAACGTTGTCCGTTCTCGTTATGACTTTGGGAATTTGGCCTCAAAGGGTGATTGGTTCATATGAACTTACTTCCTTCAGCCAGAGATCGTTTGCATCTCAGTTATCTTCCTCGTATGCCGCTCTCGGTGATTCGTACTCCTCGGGTCAGGGAAATGGTAGTTACTATCAGGGTACAAATACTCCAACTGATCGATGCCATCGCTCACCCGTGGCATACGGTCCTGAACTAGCCGCCAAGTATCATGTTGGATCGTTTAGTTTCGTTGCATGTTCAGGTGCAGTTACTGCCGATCTATTTGCCTCTAATCACATGTATCCTTCCGAACCAGCTCAACTTACCTCCCTTACCACAAAGACGTCTGCAGTCACTCTCACTATTGGCGGAAACGATGTTGGGTTTGCGCAGATATTGGCGGCTTGTGTTTGGGGTATCGGATACGGCGCTCCCGGATGTTCACACAACCCTGCTGTAACGGAGATGGTCAGTTATGATTTAAATGCTCTTGCTAATCTATCTCCGAGTTGTCCGACGTCAAACCTTCCGATCTCAAAAGCGTCTTCTACTCCGATCACCTCTTGGTTATGTGTCTTGTTAGCGATCCATGAAGCTGCGCCTAACGCAGTTGTGGACCTAGTGGGATACCCACAACTATTTGCCAATTTCTCAGATCCGACTTGTCAGGTTGGTTCGTTGGATGGATTCTACCCACTCTTTGTTTCTAGCTCAGATGCCAGATGGTTGAACTCGGTAGCACTAGAGGGGATGAATGATGAGAAGGCTGCCGTTGCAGCTGCGCAGAAGATGGGTGTGCCAGCAATTGTTACAGATGTGAACCAGGTGTTTTACACCCATAGATTCTGTGATAGTGCAAAGCTATTCTTCCACCCGCTTACTCTCACGACATCTTTTTTTGGGACCGTCGCAAGTCCAGGTTCAATGCATCCCAACAGTGATGGAGTTGCCGCTTATGTATCAGCAATTGAGCAGAGTGTCGCAAAACGCTAGCCGGACATCTTAGTTTCTAACGTACTTATAAGGTGTCGTAAGTGTCTTGCACCTAGGAGCAGATTCGGGGCTGAGATTTAGTAGAACACATGTGCGAGAATGGGTGGCAGCTATAAACTTCGATGAAGTTGCGAAACGTTTCTCTAGCGACTCCGCATGCGAGGAGTATCTCTGTGTCAGTTGCGTCGGACAGAAGTTCAAATATCGAAACAGTCCCTTAGTAGTTATCTTCTGTAACGAAAGCGCCTCTTCGACCAGCCATCAGTAGAGTGACTTGGGGAGAAGAGTATATGCATAGTGCATATGGGGATCTGAGAAACGCTTGGGCGCACGAGCTTCAGTATGGTTGGTATGGCAGTGGCAGAGTATGAGAAGGAACTTTAGTAATAAGATGAAGATCTATCATGTTAGAACATTAGTTATCGTATTTAGCTGGCTTATAGGAGCATCTACTTTGACGGCTTGCGGTCAGATATCTGGATCCACAACCAGCGCAAGCTCATCTTCTAAACAACCGACGGTTGCAAGCAGCAGCACCAAAGCTGCTTCAGCTTTCAAAGGCGTGACATGGAGTAATGTACAGTTACCAGGAAAGAACCTTGTTCTGTCTGGCTTCAAGGCTAATACCGCGTGTGAAATGAAACCTTATAGTACGAGCAAAACGAATGCGCTTATCTACTACTTTGAGTTGGATCACAAAGCTTATGCAGTCGTTCCAGGGGTGTGCTCAACAGTCAATCAAAGTCCGGTATCCTTCTTTCTGTTTGCGGCGCAGTCCATTGGCCAACCGAAGCTGGAAGAGGTAATCTATGAGGGAAATCTTGGTGTTGGCAAACTGACGACGGCGGTTCCAACGGCATCCATTGCAAGGACTAAGCCGCATCCCTGGTTAGGTTACTTCAACTGGAACTGGTTAGATTTTGACAGAAAAGGTCTGGCAATCAATGCTGTAAATGGAATACAGCTGAGTGGTGACACTCTGACTATATATGGTAAAGTGATACCACCAAATGCTAAATCACCCCTACCTTACGCAAGCGGTAAAGGTCTGGTCGCCGCTAGCTACTTGTACAGATGGGACGGCAGCCTATTTCGCTTTTTAAAGAGCACGGCCGGCGTTCCTCCAGTATCTTTGTACAGATCGCAGATGACGCGACCAAAGAACTGATGTGATGCACGTATAGCTCTGCCACGGACTGAATAACAGACACGCGGTAGTGATACGCCCCCGAAATAGTGGAGACTTCTAGTCTTGAGAGATGAAGTTTAAATGGCAGCAGTAAAGAGATGCTCACCAGAAGTTCGTGATCGTGTTGTTCGTATCGTTATTGATCACAAAGGAGAATACGAATCAACTTGGGCATCTTGTCAGTCAGTTGCTCAAAAACTTGGTATGGCACCTGAGACACGTCGATTTGGGTTCATCAAGCTCAAATCGACACTTGAGTGACTAAGGGTGCTACAACATAGGAGAAAGATTGTGCTCGCCCGCTAGAGAGTGAAAATGCAGAGCTTTGTCGAGCAAAAGAAGTTCTCAAAGCAGGACGATTTTCACCGCTATAGAGCAGATACGTCCAAACATGAAGCGATGCAAGTAGTTGCTTTCATAGATTTGAATCAACAAAGGTGGGGAACCCCCTAGCTGTAGAGTTCTGGAGTTTGCTTCCTCGACTTATTACACCTATAGACCACGTCCTCGCCTAGTGTTCCTCTTCAGAGTTTCACTGTGAAATGGGAATTTTAGGCAATTTGTCAGAGTTGTCAACATTTCACATCGACTTCCTTGGAAGCAGAGGCAAGGACAAAGCAGACAGCACATGCAACTCAAGCGACAAAGGATTCGGAAGGAACCAAGAAGCGTAGTGGTCGTAGACATACCTACGTCGTTACGTTGAGCGATGAGGACAAAATGACGATCCCATGCCCTTTATTTGGACCAAGAGTGCAAACGGCATCTTCCCTTCCATGCAAAAATGCTTGGGTCCTATTGTTATTCAAGGGAAACTCTGAGGAGGGACGATAGGCAACCGCGTGGAATGGATGAAATCCAGCGAATCGACGCTCTAATTTAACCAATTTACTAACCATTTACAACATCGCAATCTTTGGGACATCACCCACTACCAGTATGTAAACGTCAAGCTTGCCGGAGTGGTTAGCCAAAAGGAGACTAATAGTGTCAACCGAAGAACGATCTGAATCAAGCGCCGATCACAACGAACATCTATCAGCAGGACTCCTCCAACTACTGGAGTCTTCGGATCCACTTGAGACAATCGCACCAAAGAGTAACCTCCTTGGATTTCATATAGTACCCGTGCACGACCCACGTAACGTGACTTTAAAGTTGGCATACAAACAATCGGTGAATTGTACATCGGATGCGGTTCAGACACTTTATGGGATAGCCTATCAGATGGAAAGAAGGCCACTTCTCCCTTCGAACACCCTGTCCGGGATGACTCATCGATACCCCCGACGGCAGACTATTTCGCTGTCTCGACTTCAAAATTACAGCATAAATGCGGTTGCAAAGCGTTTCTTTGTCACCATACCTCTGGGAGCCATCAATGAATAGTGAGCCAGTATTACCAGGTCGCGTTGACCTCCCATTCGTCGGCATCCCGAGTTTTCTTCGAACGAAGGTCATCAACCCAGGAGAAGATTTTAACGCAGAACTTGCAGTCTTTGGCGCGCCAACTGATGAAGGCTCTCCATTTTTCCCAGGTTCCCGCTTCGGCCCGAGGGCTCTACGAGAGCACTCTTTGCGCTTCGTATCTTCAGAGCCAGGATACTTTGATCCCAATCGCAACCGCTCCTACCTGACGCGAGAGATGCGCGATGGCCTCATAGCGGATCTCGGAGATGCAGACATTATCAGCACGAACATTATCTCGTCGTTCGATAGCATCACCGCGCTCACTTCCCGGATTCTCGCCAAAGGCGCGGTACCAGTAGTTCTCGGTGGCGATCATGCAATCTCCTATCCAGTGGTGCGAGCGTACGAACGTCCACTATACGTCATGCACTTCGACGCTCACCTTGATTACATGCCATTTGTTCACGGAACTTCAATGACAAACCAGCATGCGTTTCGTCATATTGCCCACATGCAACACGTGCAAGGTCTTGTTCAGGTCGGAATCCGTAGCCTACGCAACACAGAGTGCATGTGGCGCGACACAGTTGGGGACGGCAACCAGGTCGTAACAATGGCTAAGTTCCGTCAAATCGGCCCACAGGCCGTAGCTCAGCTAATCCCTCGCGGCGCAGACTGCTACGTCAGCCTTGATATCGACGTTCTCGACCTTCCCTTAGTTCCGGGTTGCGTTTCCGCTGAACCCGATGGGCTCTCCTACGGAGAGCTTCGAGAAACACTAATCGCACTAACTGAACAGAGTCGCATCGTTGGGTTTGATCTAGTTGAGGTAAACCCCATGCTCGATGTCGGGACAGGTATCACAGCCTATCTCGGAGCCCACACGATTATCGAGTTTCTTGGTCACCTCTGCGACAGCGACATCTGGCGTTCTGACTCACTTAGAAAAAACCACGTCTCTTGAATCAAACTACAGCGACGAATAACATTATGGGCGAGTTAAAGTTTCACCGCAAATAGCTACCGTCCCTCCTTGCAGTTTCCTTGAATTACAATAGGCTCCAAGCAATTTTGCGTGGAAGGGAAGATCTCGTTTGCACTCTTGGTCCAAATAAGGGGCTTGGGATCGTCATTTTGTCCTCATCGCTCAACGTAACGACGTAGGTATGTCTACGACCACTACGCTTCTTGGTTCCTTCCGAATCTTTACCGCTTGGGTTGCGTGTGCGATCTGCTTGGTCGTTGTCCTTGCCTCTGCTTCCAAGGAAGTCGATGTGAAATGTTGACAACTCTGACAAATTACCTAAAAATCCCATTTCACAGCAAAAATCCGATGAGAAACACTTGTAGCGCAGCGCTGAGTTACTAAAAATCGACACTCTAATTTACTAACCATTCACAATGCTGCAATCCTTGGGACATCGCTCACTACCAGTATGTAAACGTCATGCTTGCCGGAGTAGCTAGCCAAAAGGAGACTAATTGTGTCAACCGAAGAACGATATGAAACAAGCGCCGATCAAAACGAACATCGTCCTGCAGAACTCCTCCAACTACTTGAGTCTTCGGATCCACTAGAGACAATCGTACCAAAGAGCAACCGAGATAGTCCGGTCAAAATGTCTCTTCTTTGGGTTACCTTTCAAGCGAGTGTATCATCTATGTACATCGGCTACCTGGCTCGTTCCGGCGGCATGTCGCTTGCGAGTATCCTCTGGGCATGCCTTATCGCCGCTACCGCGATGGTGGGATATGGAATGCTGGCAGCCAATGTGGGAACTGAGACTGGGCAGCCTCATTCAGTTTTAGCCAGAGGTATCCTTGGCAAGTCCGGTAGCGCCCTCGCCTCTGTTTTGTTGATCGTAACCGGAATGGGTTGGTATGGGTTCCAAGCAGTATTTCTCTCTCTTGTATTCAACGGACTATTTGGACTAACCCATCTGGAGTTATTTTCTGGACTCTTTGCCCTGGCAATGATCGCGAACAATCTCCTTGGATTTCGTAGCGTATCTGCGTACGCTCGCTACGTCGCAGCTCCCATCCTGCTGGCCTGGGGTATATACACCATAGTCAAGGCTTTTGCTTCAACAGCAGGACCGCATCTGTTTGCTGCACCACACGTTACTGCGACACAAGGCATCCTCTTCACCGCTGAATTCCTGATTGGAGTTGCAATGTTTGGAAATGAGCCCGATATTTTTCGATACGCGCGAAGCGACAGAAAGCATAACTCTGTATCACTAACGTTCGGGTACGGACTGGGAATGTTGGTTTTCCCCGTTGCTGGATACCTTATGGCAGAGTTGTCCGGTGCGACCACCTTGGGAGCTACCTTGCATTACTTCACACAGTTCTCTCTCTTTGGACTCACAGCCCTAGCGGCAGTCGTTTTCACAATTAACCTAGTCGCACTAAACGATGCCAATCTTTACGAAGCAGTAAACGCTGTTCAGAACTTCCTTCGAGGTAAGCGTCGGGTCGAGACCGTAGTCTTGCTTGGCATCTTAGGACTAGCTATAGCTGTCCTGATGGAACGATCAAACTCAGTTCAAAATAACTTCTTCATAGTCGCTGGGATCTGTGCGGTATTTCTACCCAGCGCCACAATCGTAATGGCACTCGACGTATTCCTACTCGAAAAACTCTCCGGGTGCACTCGTCCCGCCGGAGAAAACGGCATGCCTCGGGCAGTAATCTCATGGGAAGCAGCGTCAGCCGGAAACGTTGCTGGAATTGTAGCAATTCTGGCTGGTGTAGTCGTAGGTGCCCTCACAGGCGGACTAGTCCCAGGCACCCCAGGATTCGGCAAAACAAACATTGGGATTCCGGCCGTTGAAGCTTGGTTAACGGCATCGCTGATCTATATCGGGTTCATGCTCTCAGCCCGGGTAATTAGGTCAACAAAGGTCAAGGAGGCATTGCTTGGGCTGCCGCGGCCTCTCTCTGCGAAAAACTCCGATGATGGTATTAGCGATCGAGAGTTCCCATGACCCCATCGTCTAAAGCACTACACTCGTCCTCGTCTCTGATCGATATTCACGTCCATCTATACGAGAACAAGGAGCTCGGCAACAATGCCAAGACAAGTTACGAGATCTGGGAGTACGGGGAAGATCCTAACGTCGAGTTCGCAACGGTCAGTGGTGACTTAGAAGACCTTTCTAACACATACAACAAAGGTGGCTTCGACCGAGCAATCATAGTGCATCTCTTCGATACCGCCCTGGCCAGGGCAGAGGCCAGGGGTCGCCTCTCTTTCGAGCAGACTAGTGGGGACATCTCAAAGGCCAACCTCGATCTTGACTTGGCCGTGGGTGAGGCGATGATCGCATCAAATGAGTGGATAGCTAACTTAGGACAGACAAATCCTCTAATTGAAGTCATGGTAACAGTAGATCCCACGGTGCTCACTCCAAAGGACCTGGCAAGTCACCTAAGCAACCTAGCCGATAAAGGGATCAAAGGGATCAAGCTTCACCCCGTCTCTCAGGGCTACGTGCCATCCGATCCCCGACTCGCTGCTATCTATGATGTCTGTACCAATGCCGGAATGATCGTCCTCTCGCACTCGGGACCCGGACATCATGGAGGTGCGTCTGCCAGACCAAGTGAGTTTGCCTCCGTTTTAGATCAATGGCCAAACTTACACCTTGTCCTCGCTCATCTCGGTGGAGCAGCCTGGCGAGAAGCTGAAGATCTCGCGCAAGCCTACCCCCAGGTCGTCTTTGATCTATCTGAGATCATTGAATGGGAGGGTGCACCAAATGCTCCATCAAGAAAAAAATTGTCAACACTAATTAAAAACATCGGTTCAGATAGAGTCATGCTTGGCTCTGATTTTCCTTGGTATGACCCAACGCGTACCGTGGATAAAGTGATGAGCCTACCAGGTCTTGGTTCAGACGAACTGGCCGCAATCTTAGGCGGTAACGCAGTCAATCTACTGGGGCTTGACTAATTATCCCGGATCGCCAAGCGGCGGTCGTCGCACATCTTATCCTGAACACCAGCGAAATTTTCGCCTCCAAGGCGAGGATTTATTGAACGAACCGAGTATCGAAACGTTGGACCAGTCGCATGAGCTTGAGGTACAAACAATCTACGTTATGGAACGGATTGCCTACAAGCAAAAAGCATCGGTTCTAAAATAGTAAGCCTGCCTGTATATTCATAGCTTTAATATGACATTCAGTGGTTCCCGCCGGACGCCGTCTCCGCTATTCCCTTAGATCGACACCTAGTACAGATAATAAGATCCGACCATAAGAAGCAGTTCGAGTAAAGCCCATCACCGATCCAGACAACCTTTAACTGCGTTTGATCGACACCGGGGATCCTGAATTGACCCGCTTAATCCATTTCCGCCGCAGTTGTCGCTTTCAACGCAGATGCTTCGCCTACGATATACCGGTGGAATCGTAGCATCAAGCAGTCAGCTATAACGTTTCGGCATTTCATCGGGTCGCTCCAGAAATCACTAATCACACCCCTGCCTAGTTCATCTGCTGCGTAGTACTTGCTTCGTAGTGATTCACAAGCGACAGCTAGGCCATGGAAGCGGCCTTTTCCAAAAGATCCTCCGGAAGGTCCAAGAGTTTTGTTATATGATTAGTCTCGTAGTAACGAGCCATTCCGGATAACTGATAGACGAACGCCAAGAGTTTTGCTACCGCGACAAATAAAGTTGGGGGAATCTGTGCGCCTATCTTACAACTTACGTGTAGTGTTCGAGCTAGAATCGCATCCCTTACAATCGGCACCCTATCAGCCTCTGCCACCTCTTTGATCTTCAAAGCAACGTGACCACTTCCCTTAGCAACCACTACAGGAGCTCCATGAGTTCCCGGCTTATACGCTATAGCCACGGCGTAATGGGTAGGGTTCACCACGACAACATCCGCTTCTTTCACAGCAGCCATCATGCGAGATCTGCTCAGCTGGCGCTGCATCCTACGGATTCGGCCCTTCATGAGCGGGTCACCATCCATCTCTCGCATCTCGTCTTTGATCTCTTGTTTCGACATATAGAGTCCTTGAATCATCCGATGTCTTTGATGAAAAAAGTCCAGGACTCCAAGAGTAAGACCAACTAATGAAAGTACACGCACAAGTGAAAGCGATCCATTTACAGTATTTGTGATAGCGTCGGAAAGCGAAAGTTGTCCGCTGGCAAGAGAGACCACCTGGGACTTTATCACCATCCATCCGACACCGGCCGTTAATAGGATCTTCAGTATGGACTTTCCTAGCTCAAAAAGCGAATTTGGCGATACCACCTTTTTAACGTTGCCGAGCGGTGAAAGTCTGGAGAACTTTGGAAGAACGTTCTTCCAAACCACAGTGACTCCACTTTGACTAACTGTGGCGACAAAAGCCACTATAAAGCCCACGCCGGCAACGATCATCACTCCATATATGAATGTTCTGAGCCCGTAAAATAATGCGTTAAGAGCAGTACCCTGAGTGAGGGAGTTTTTATTTAGATTCTCCCACCCATAAACCATATTCATAAAAGCGGGCGTAAGGTAGTGAAATATGTACGGTCCAAGGTAGCCCAACACAAGCAGTAGAGCCCATGAAGAGATCTCGGCCGAACGAGCTACCTTCCCTTCCTTCCTGGCATCCTTTCGGCGTTTAGGAGTTGGCTTCTCCGTTTTCCCCGCCCGAGCCATCGTTATTTAAGTCCTAAAAGATCGCTCTCAGCTGCAAGTATATACTGCAGAGCGGACGCTAAAAACTCTGGAAGCAGCGCAAGGGACAGCATCATCAGTCCCAAAGACAGAAGTATCTGTAGCGGGAAAACAAAGGTATATGCGTTGAGCTGAGGTGAGACCTTTACTAATATTCCTACTATTACCTGAGATAGGAAAAGCACCGAAAGTATCGGTGCTGCGATCTGAATCGACGCTCCCATTACAACAGAAACACTTTTTACAATTACCACCATTCCAAGCTCTGGGGATCCAAGGACCTTTGTTCCATCAAGAGTAAGAAGACCTTGGACGACTACCGTATCTGCACCGGATATGAAAAACATCGTCATCCACAACAAACCATAGAGCTGACCAGTAACAGGGGATTGATTTAGTGAAAGTGGGTCTAACGAAGGTGGCGGTGAAAATCCTCCAAAAAGTCCGACGGCTGAGCCGGCTGATGATCCCAAGTTGATAAATACATTTGTGACATAACCAACGATCCAGCCCACGACTAGCTGCGCAAGCATGGCTCCCATCAGCCCAAAAGTCGTCGTGGGGAGAGTCTCAACTCTTGCCATATGCGACGCGCCTGCTATCGCCAATGCCATCGCGAACGATACCCGCACAGCCCTAGGAATCGCAGCTAGAGCAAACGGCTGCGCCACAAAGACAAATCCAAAGGTACGTGCCATAACCAAGAGAAAACCAGTTAGCAGTGCCGGTTGGAGTGAGATCTCCACTAGCCACCACCAAGCAACTTTGGAATCTCGCCATACAACGTAGTAGTAAAGGTAATTAACTGTCCAATCATCCAATGCCCCGTGACAAAAAGCACAAGCGCTATTGCGGCAAGCTTTGGAAGAAACGACAAAGTTGCTTCCTGGATTTGAGTCAATGTCTGGAAAAGCGATACCAGAAGACCTACTGCTAAAGCAGCTCCCAAAACTGGGCCAGCCAACTCGAACGCTAGATATATGGCCTGGCCAGCGATTTGAATAACAGAACTTTGGCTCATCGATAGCTAACCAACAATGTATGAACAACCAAAGTCCATCCGTCCACTAGGACGAATAATAAAATCTTAAACGGCAACGATATAAGAGTCGGTGGGAGCATCATCATACCCATAGACATAAGGACCGAAGCGACCACAAGATCAATGATCAAGAACGGTATAAATATGACAAATCCAATGACAAAGGCGCTATAGAGCTCTGAGAGAACAAAAGCTGGAACCAACGCTGCCATTGATACGTCTTGAACCTTCGGCGGCTTGTCGCCTGTGACTTGAGTAAACATCGCCAACTCAGGGGTTCGAGTCTGTTTTAGCATCCACACCTTAAGAGGAGTCTGAGCCGCGTCATAGGCTTGCACCGCGGAGATCTTTCCAGCCATGTACGGCTTTACGGCCACCCGATCTATCGTTGACAGAGTCGGCGCCATTACGTACAGAGATATAAATAGAGCCAACCCTGCAAGAACTTGGTTCGGCGGAACCGCCGACAGTCCAAGTGCATTTCTAGTAAGCGAAAGCACTACAACAGACCGAACGAAACCCGTCATCATAATTAATAGAGAAGGTGCAACCGCTAACAGCGACAACACGATAATAATGACGACTGACTCCGTAGGTTTTGCAAACGAACCCGATAGATTGACGTTGACCGATGGAAGTGCACCGGCGGCTCCAAGAACCAACGAACTAGTAGGTGCCATGGATGGCATATCCTCCCTAAGAAGTTAACTAGGCTCTAGTTGACTTAACTTTTCTACTATCCGCAAGCGCCATCCATGAATGCAACGGATTTCTACCAAATAAAGGGGGTCTCCGTTCCCCCCACTTCGAGACCAAAATGGTCTCGGCGTCTTCCACGTTACGAAGATCTATACTCTCGACTTCGTCAAGATCAACGGCTTGGTCTAGCTCCTCAACGACAGTTTCACTCAAGGTGTTCATACTTCCTTGCGTAACGCCTACCAAGAGACGCTTACTACCAAAGCGTACAACGTACAAAGTCTGGCCCTTGCCGAGCGGAGTTCGGCCTTCGACTAGCGCTCCCACTGAGGCTGGAGAGCGTCCGTTTCTCCTTCCGAAGCTTTTAGTACTTCGAGTAATAATTTTTGACAGACCTAGGACGATCGCCACAACCAGAACTAGTGAGATTAGGGATTTTGCAACAAGCGCTAGCTCGGACACTAATTCGCCTCCGACGAATTTTGAACCATCTCTTCTTTGGCTACAACTTCGGTAATTCGCACACCGAACTCATCGTCTACTACAACGACCTCGCCTTTTGCGACCAACGTGCCGTTGACGAGGACGTCGACCGCGGCATTTGCGGAGCGGTCGAGTTCAATCACATCTCCAGCTGCTAGTGCTAAGAGACCTCCAACTGTCATCTTTGCCCTTCCAAGTTCTACCGCAACCTGCATCTCTACGTTCTTTAGGACAGATAGTGGTAGATTCCGGTCTGCACCAAAGCGTTTTTGAGCCTCTCTGGTCTGTGTTTGCTCCATTACATCCATCGCGTCTTCCACAACTACTCCTCCACAATTAGAACTGCTAACCTGCTACCGACTTTTGTAGGTCGTCCTCGATAGAGATGCACGCCGTTTACGATCACATCCAAAGGATCTGACACTCGATGACCAAGGTTTATTACATCTCCTGGTTCCATCTCAACGATCTCTCCTGACGTGAGAACGGTCGGCTTGAAAAGAACCTCCACATCTACCTCTACATCTTGAAGGCGTGTCTCCAATCCTTGATGGAACTCCTCACTTTGCTTTTCCACAACTGCATGTCCACGACTTCCGAGACTTTCGACGATTGGACGTAGAGCCGGGAAAGGAAAGACCAAAGACATAGTCTGACTACTTAGCTCTCCGATTGTTACGTCTAAGTTCACTAAAAAGCACATCTCATTCAATGGGATTCCTTGAATAAACTGGAGTGCCTGTTCGGTGCCTAGCCTCTCAAGTCGTGTCTCAATTATGGGTGAAAATGCGCTTGTCAACTGGGGCAATACCTCTCCCAAGACTCCTAAAATTATCGTCTGCTCGATGTCGGTTGGAACTCGAGCCTCAGGTTCTTGATCACCGATACCACCAAGGCGTAGGTCAACGAGACGAAGTGCAAGTGCCGCAGGAAGGAAAAGAACTATTTTTGAAGGCAGAGGAGTCAGATAGAACAACGACACTGACCCAATCTCTGGAAGTTCACCCAAGACCTCCTCCCAAGTCTTTTGAGAGGTCGATGCCATCTCTATCCGAGATGGCACTCGCAGATTTGCTCCCAACACAGTGGAAGCCGGTCTAGCAAAGCTCTCAAGCAGCATCTCAATCGATCGAGCTTGCGTACGTTCTAATGTCTTTGGCTGACGAAAGTCAAAGGACTTCGTCATCCTGCTTTTAATTGCTGACTTTTCTCCACCCGGACCCACAGCATTATATCGACAGCTAATAACCGCGCTTTAGATAGTTCGAGCTTGAATCTTCAGGCTCCTCCACCTCGAACACTTCAAGTGGTCACGCTGGTCAGAAGACGTCACATTACGTCATTGCATGATGAAGTTAGTAAAGTAAATCTGTTGAATCTGTGGCTTCCCAGGATCCACCGTAAAGAGTTTGTTGAGTGTCGCTATCAGTTGAGTTGCAAAAGCTCTCTTTCCTGACGCCGGGAGCAGCGCATTGTACGACCAACTTGAAAAGGTTTCGATGACGTCATTCATGATCTCAGGAGTTTGCGCGCTCAAAGGAGTAGTTATAGTGCCGCCTTTGAACTGAAACGTCATCTGTGCCTGTACCACATGTCCATCGTTCAGGTTTGTCGTGACCGGTCCGAAGCTGTAAACTACAGGTGGCAGTTTTGCAACGGACAGCTTTGACTTAGAAGTTGCGGGTCCAAGCAGAAAGTAGTAGGCAGCCGCCGCACCAATGAGGATTAGTGGGACCATCAAAATGATAATCTTCTTCTTCCCACCTTTTTTTCCCTCTCCATTATCTTGGGTCTTCTTTGCATCCTTAGCGGCCTTAGCCATTTCGCCCTCCTTAGCATCGTTTTAATTTCGCATCCAACTAGATCTCAGTTAACTCCAACGGGAACGGTCGTAGAGGTGGAAGTCGTTACAACCGTATTCAGAATTACTACATCCACTCGACGATTCATCGACATGTTCCCCGGGTTGGTATTAGGCACTATGGGTCTTGTAGCACCATAGCCAGTCGCAGATAACCTAGAGGGATTAATACCGTCTACTTTGTCCAGCCTTAAAAGCACATTTACTGCCCGAACCGCCGATAGCTCAAAGTTGGAACTATACGGACCGCCAACAATGGGCTGATTATCTGTATAACCCTCTATCGATAACTGATTCGGTAATGGCGCAACAACTTTAGCGATGGTGTCTACAACTTCATCACCTTGATTACCCAAAGAGGCCGAATCCGTTGAGAAAAATGCCTGATCCGAAAGGATCCTTATCACGACACCTCTCCGCTCCTGAACAACTTGAGCGTCTTGAGAGAGACCCTGACTCGCGAGTGCGGCGGTAACTTGCTGCGCTATCTGAGATTCATTAGGAATCGTCGGTTTAGTAGGGGTAGAACTAATGTTTACACTTGGGATAGGTGGTCCTAGAACATT
Organism: Actinomycetes bacterium; assembly: GCA_021784785.1. Taxonomy (GTDB): domain Bacteria; phylum Actinomycetota; class Acidimicrobiia; order Acidimicrobiales; family Acidimicrobiaceae; genus Ferrithrix. Next base: position 14,631 of record JAJYHJ010000078.1, read on the forward strand.
TCCAGGATGAGAGACCAACGAGTTATTCTGTAAGATACCCGTATTACCTTTGAGGATGGAGTTAATGGAGTTGTTTGAAAAGCTCTGAATAATGCCCGTCTTGAACTCCACAAACTTTTTCAAACTTATCGAACTCATCGAAAAAAGGATGATAAACAAAGCCAACAGCAGTGTGATCATGTCTGAGTACGTGAGGAGCCAACGTTCTGTGTTCTCTGCTTCTCCTCCATCTGTTTCGCGACGACGGGACAACTCTATGCCGCCTTTTTCTTCAACGCTTCTCGGGCAGCTTCAACAACGGCTCGTTCTTTAGGGGCTAGGTAAGTAAGAAGCTGTTGTTCAAGCAATCGAGGGCTGGCGCCAGCTTGGATCGCAAGTATCCCATCGACGATCAGGTACCTCGTTCTAACCTCAATATCTGAGACGCGATGCAGCTTGTTCTCGATAGGAAGCCAAAAGACATTAGCCGTCATCACGCCCCACAATGTCGCAGTAAATGCACCGGAGATAGCTGGACCAAGAGAATTCGGCGACGATAGATTCCCAAGAACGTGAATCAAGCCCATGATTGTACCCAAAATTCCAATGGTCGGAGCAAAGCCGCCCATATCTTTAAAAAACTTAGCACCCGCTTTATGGCGAGCTTTCATCGAATCAATCTCACCATCTAAGAGGTCTCTAATCCTCTCGCTATCGATGCCGTCCACTGCAAGCTGAATGCCTTTTTTTAAAAAAGGGTCTTCGATGTCCTTAGTCGCAGCTTCAAGAGCCAAGACACCCTCTTTCCTGGCAATCTCCGCGAAACGAACCATCTCTTGAATGCTTTCATCAGGAGATGCCACCTTTGCCAAAATTGCTGACTTCATGGCACCTACGATCATAGAGATGTCTTTCAATCGATACCCAGCTAGCGAGACGCCGAACGTTCCACCCAACACCAAAAGTATCGACGACGGAGCGACTAAAGATGCCGGGTTCCCGCCATCCATTATCATCGACACCAAGATCGCAACTAACGCTACGCCGATACCTATGGGGGTTGAAAAGTCCATCCTAGACCTCCTCGTGTCGATGGGAGATTAGGTGTAGACTCGGTTGACCCTCTTCCTCGGCCCGCTCAAGTTGCGAAACCATCTTTAGCACCCGAGCCTTGAACAGTACGACCAATTCAACGATCTCATCAACTGACTCTTTCACGACAAAGTGCGAGCCATTTGTAAGCGCAACAACCGAATCTGGAGTCGCCTCAACCTTCTCAATTAGATCCGAGTTTATGGTTATGTACTCACCCGAAAGTCTCGTAACTTTTATCATCCGTGATCACCCATCCTTATAGGTGAGTTATCGGCACTTATCTTCCCACTTTGAGTGACATCGCCACATTTGATAGATTTTTCTTTCTCTGACACTGCAGTTACTAAGTTAAAAGGACATTCCCGCGTTCAGATCCACTTCACGTAGCAAATCTGAAGCGGGCTATCCGTTAACTTAAACGCTACTAAGCCATTTGAACCAACGACTGCAGAACAGTTGACGTAGTAGAAACTACCTTCGTATTAGCTTGATAAGCAGTTTGGGCGACAATAAGGTCAGTTAACTGAGTTCCAAGGTTTACGTTTGAGGTCTCCACTGCACCGCCTACCAAAGTACCAAGACCTCCAGAACCCGCAAGACCCAATTGAGGAGCTCCGGAGTTTAATGTGGCCTGATACAAAAGGTTACCAATCTTGGCAAGTCCCTGATCATTGGCGAACTGTGCAAGAGCAATCTGGCCAAGCGATTGAGTATTGCCGTTCGAATAGTTACCGACGATCTCACCATTAGAACCGATGGTGAAGCCATCTAGAGTTCCCGAAGCGTTTCCATCTTGTGACGTAACTTGAATCGTTGAAGTTCCAGAGAACTGGGTTACGGCCTGTGGAGTTCCCGCTTGAGGGAAGTCAAGGTTCATCGTATATCCCGCGGGCAGATTATTGTATCCTGTAAAGCCCGACAAAGTTATTGGAGCCGTTGATGTCATCTGGCCAGTCGTTGGATTGAATGAAATCGTGGTACCTGGAGGAGTCAAGGTATCCGTTCCGCCGGCCGGATTTGGCGCAGTTGCAACTACTGACCAGGCATTCGGTGTGGTAGACGCTGTGAAGGTCACGGTGATAGGAATCTGTCCACCCAAAGAGTCATACGCGGTAACCGTTGCGGTATACGACGGCGCAGTGCCGGTACCGTTCCACGCGGGCAAGTTACCCCCCAAGTTTATATTTTTGGTTGAGGTCGGGTTAGCCGCTTGACCTTGAGGTATAGTTAAGTTCGTCAATGGCCCCGAGGTGTTGATTACGCCAGCTGCGTTTGGCACCCAGCCCTGCACAATAGCGCCCGAGGGAGTGACGAGTTCTCCAGCAGCGTCGAGCTGAAGGTTACCAGCGCGGGTATAGAGAGTATTGCCCCCTTGCTGTACCACTAAGAATCCTTGACCTTGAATAGCCAGGTCGGTCTGAACTCCTGTCTGCGAAAGCGTTCCCTGCGTAAAGTTAATACCAGTTGAGGCTACTCTTACACCAGAACCAATCTCTATTGGGTTCGTTCCTCCGTTCACACCAACTTGAGGCGCACCGGCACTTTGCTGCTGCTGATACAAGAGATCAGCGAATTGAATACTAGTTGACTGATACCCGACGGTATCGACGTTAGCGATGTTATTTCCGATATTATCCAACCAAGCTTGACTTGCGTCAATACCAGATATCGCTGAAGAAAGTGATCTTGTCACTGTAATTAACTCTCCTTGTCTGAGTCTTCACGTCCTAAATAGACGAGAGGAAGTTTCTTTCCGTAGTAGTTGCCTTTGGACCGTCTCGGTAGTAAGAAGCTACGTCTTCTAAGAGATCTGCGTTACTGAAGATAAGGGAACTTGAGCACCTCCTATGTTGAGTAATGGACCACTTGAGCCAACCGAGACCGAACTCACCTGACCGCTTTGAGTACTACCAGAGGAGTCTTGATAAGTCACCTGCTGGGATATAAGTGAACTTGCCTGGGTGAGAGCCTGAGTCTGTTGCATCTGGGCCACCGATTGCTGGAGTCCCTGGAGATCTTGCACCATTGTAAGGGTTGCTGTCTGAGCGATCATCTGAGTCGGACTAACAGGATTAGATGGATCTTGATTCGTTAGCTGTGTAACTAGAAGTTGCAAAAAATCGTTCGACGTCAAAGATCCAAGACCGCTCGAAGAAGGCGCTGATCCAGTTGATCCTGTCGTAGATGATATGGGCGACGCGGTTGATACCGGCGGCGTGATGGTCGCCGGACTAGACGCAGTTGAAAACAACGTCGATGGTAATGGCAGTATTTGTGTCATTTAGTTCTCCTTAAATGAGTAGTAATTTTCATTTCAGTACATCAATTGGGTTCAAGCCCAGATATCTATCACATGCTGCCCTCTCCCAAGTGCAGACAAACTAGAAGGTCTTTGCGGATGCGTAAGTCCCGACACTGGCGTCGGACTAGAAAGAGAACCATTGAAAAACTCCTTTTCTGTCTTACCGCCGTTCGTACCGAAAGAACCAAGGTTCAAAGAGACTTTCACTGCCAAAGCAGCCTGTAGTTCTTTAGCTAGTTGTCCCATAGCAGAGTTAAGTTGGCTACCTAACTCTGCCGACGTACCTTCCATCTTCACCGTCAGCGAACCTTCCACACCGCTCAGATGAATATTGAGGACCCCAAGATCCTTCGGGAAAATCCGCAGATGGATGGTCGAAGGAAGCGAGGGGTTAGAAGATATGTGCGCAGCCACAACGTTGGCAATTTGATCGACAGAGACATAGCTCGCTCCACCAACTGAGATGTTACTGTTCGAACTCGTCGTTGCCGTGATGGTAGAAAAAGCACCAGGAGCGTTCGGTAAAATCGCAGCGACCTCTTGTACCTGATTGAAAGCTGGTCCCGTGTTCGAAGAACTCTTAGCTAAGGCCGTCGTCACCTGGGTCTTCGCCGTCTCTACGCTTAAATTCGATCCTCCTTTTCCGTTTGAGGTGCTTTCGGCAATAACTGCAGACACAACACTCCTAGGCTCCTGAAAAGGCTGGGGTTTGAAGGTGGTATTAGTAGTTGGCAGTGGTTCCAAGGAAACCGAAGCTCCGTTCTGCTGCGAAGTGATACTAGGCAGCGGATCCTGTCCCATGTTTCCTTTTTGCAAGCTCTGAACAGACAAGTTAATCTGACTAGTTTCAGAGCTGTTCAAGGAAGTAAGTTCGGGACTCGACGCCAGAACTTTCGAATTGGTCGCCGAGTTAGATGGAGCACTTTGATCTATCGCCACAGTTGGCTGGCCATCTATAGGCGTAGTCACCTTCTTTTTAACTACGATATCGCTGGTCGTTTTTGAAGAAGACACGAGAAACGTCGTCGGGGTATCCGTCCCTGCGTTAACCTGCGCCAGAGCTGGAAGCGGAGATGAAATGGTCGCTCCAGCGGACTTCATTACTTGAAGGCCGGCACTCGCCACATCTACTTGACCACCTAACTTTGACTTGATCTTCAGACTGGTTGGGTCGCTCTGTTTATTAGACCGCTGCGATGCTGTTTGTTGCGAAGTTACGGAATTTGAAACTACAGTTACCTGGGCAACCACCTCAAGAAGGGCGTTGAAGCCTGGGTCTTTAGCGGTCTTTCCTTTGTTCGGCGAAACGCCCGCCTCGGCGTTCGCTACCGTTGAACTTTTTGAACTAGGCGATACGGGCATCAGTTGCTCCCTTGCATGATAGACATCACAGACGTGACATAGTTTTGCGTCTGAGGATAAGGTGGTATTCCTCCAAAGCTTCGCACTGCCCCATCACCTGCGTTATAAGCTGCGAGAGCCAACGGAACAGAACCAAAAGTCTGAAGTTTTTGCGCAAGTAAGTAGGCTGCTCCATATATCGCCTGGGTTGGATCCATAGGATTTACGCCGATTGAACTAGCAGTCTGTGGCATAATCTGCATCAGACCTTGGGCCCCTGCACTTGAGACAGCGTTCGGGTTGAAGTTGGACTCCACCTGTGCTACCGCCTGTAGCATCCCTTGTGGAAGTCCATATATGCTCGTCGCAGCCGCAAACGTCGACGCTAAAGTTGTAGGTCCATTTCCAGTGGCGTTGGTCGCATTTGATGGTGTTCCAGGATTACTAGGCGCTGAGACCTGTACGATTGAGGTCGGGTTACCTACATTAGTTATGGAAACGGTCTGCCCCGTAGTAGGCGCGTCGATCATTTGACCGTTACCAATATAGATGCCAACGTGATAAGCTGGTGAGCCATAAAATACCAAGTCTCCTGGTTGTGCTTGTCCAAGCGACGGAACTGGTGTACCAATTTGGCTCTGTTCTGCTGCGGTTCTCGGAATTGCTACGCCTAGATCGGAAAACACATGCTGAGTAAATCCAGAACAGTCAAACCCCGTCTTTGGAGAAGTTCCACCCCATAGGTATGGAACTCCTAGATACTTCTCGGCATCAGCTATCACGCTTTGACCAAACGAGACCTGACTACCGTAGTTTGATGGAGTACTAACGGGCGACGTAGAGCTGGGTGATACAGTTCCCGTCGTTGTTGCGACAGGCCAAGACAGCAATGCGGGCGAGTTACTAGTTGAAGCGGAACTTGCGCTAACTGGACTTGTTTGTGTTGAGATACCAGTCGTCTGACTTGGAATATTCCCGAAGAGAATCTGGCTCATCTCGTTTTGGATCTGAGCCATTACGGTTGAGAACTGATCGACACCTTGCGATATGGACGTGGGCGTAACTCCTTGTTGCGCCAACTCCGAGAAGCTTTGCGACAAGTTTTGTATAGAACTAAGTACCGCGCTAACCGACGACACGGGCTATCTCCTCAGACTCAGAAATTGCTTGAAAGATCTCAATCATGTCGACCACTTCTTTACGTTCTCTTTTACGTCTTTGAACTTGGGCTTTTTTTGCCATAACCCTTTCAAGGGAGTTTTCCACCTGAACTTGTTGCTTATAGGAAAATTGGGCGTCCAATGAACTTTGAACAGCAACGTCAAGACTCTCTTGTACGTGATCACGGTATTCATAAAGTACATCTACATAGCGGCCGGTGCTTGCGTACATACCTCCCCGTTTCCCAGACGCGTCGAAACGGAGGACAGTTTCAGATGTCGAATCAAAGGCAGTCTTCGCTTGATACTCGCAACCAAGGGCTTGTGCCAAAGCGATTTTTGCCCTTTCAGTCTCAAAGTGAGCGAGCATTGCCATTACTTCAAGGGACCGTCGCTTTGGCATCTAACGAACCTCCTCAAGAGCGCCTTGGAGCATACGCCAAGACTCACTTCCCGATACCGTCTCTTTGACATCTTGACAAAAAACCTTTTCAAGTCGAGGTATCACTTCGAGTGCTCTATCCAACGCTGGATTTGCTCCTGGCCGATAGGCACCGACTTCAACTAAATCCTTTGAAGCTGCATACGTAGCAAGATGAATCCGTGCTTGGCGGACTAAAGCGATTTGGTCCGAGTTTAAGATCGCTGACTCAAGACGCGAGATCGACTCCAAAACCTCAACAGCTGGATATCGAGACATCTGAGCGCGCTCCCTCGACAACGTAATATGACCGTCCAAAATCGATCTTGCAGAGTCAGCGACAGGATCCATGAGGTCGTCGCCATCGACAAGCACTGAGTACAAGGCAGTGATAGAACCGTGTTCGTTTCTCCCCGCGCGCTCAAGTAGTCTCGCCATAAGGGAGTTCACAGATGGTGGATAGCCCCTTTGTGATGGCGGCTCTCCACTTGACAAGCCAACTTCCCGTTGAGCCATCGCCAAACGTGTAAGCGAGTCCATTATTAAAAGAACGTCGTTTCCCTGGTCTCGAAAGTACTCTGCTATGCGCGTCGCCACCAATGCCGCGCGAATTCGAACCAATGCCGGTTGATCAGAGGTAGCCACCACAACGACCGAACTCGACAGCCCTTGGATCGTAAGGTCATTCTCTATGAACTCTCTAACCTCACGCCCTCGTTCGCCCACTAGAGCGAGCACCTTTACTGGAGCCTCTGTCCCTCTAATTATCATCGACAAAAGGGAGGACTTTCCTACGCCCGCACCTGCGAAAATACCTAAGCGCTGCCCTTTTCCACAAGGTACCATGGTGTCCAAAACTGACGTTCCCAAGGATAAAGGTTTGTCGATAAGCGGTCGCGACATCGGTGGCGGCGCGGCCTGTGTTGCAATCACAAATTCTTCTGCATTAATGGAACCGTAACCGTCCAACGGAATCCCCTCGGCATCGATCACGCGCCCAAGAAGCTCCTGGCCGACTCCAATCCGAGGCGGTCTGCGCATCGGTACGGCAGTTGAACCGTACCTCACACCGTCTAAGTCTCCATAGGGCATACAGACCAACCGACCGTCTCTAATAGCTACAACTTCCGCAGAGATTTTACGATCTTTGAGCTCGACATATATAGCCTCTCCAATTGCAGCATCTACGCCTTCGACCTCGAGATGCAGTCCAACCATACGACACACTCGTCCTACGGGTCTAGGTCGCGCCGCATCTAAAATACTGTCTCGCCAAAGGATCGGTATCAATCTCTCACTCCACTCAGTTCATCAAGTACTTCTTTGATCCGATCCGTTGCCGTCTTTAACTGAAGGTCCAATGTTGTGGGGCCTTCTTCGACCACCACCCCGCCCGGTTCTACCGTGGCGTCTGAAACAACTTTAAATGTGGAACTTCTCCCGAACTCCTTCCCGTTCAGAACTTCAGTGACGAACGAGAGCATCGTTGGATTTACCCGAATGGCAACTTCTCTACCTACCGGAACCTCTTGGAGCGCCTCCGTCAACACGATCTCAAGTCGTTTTTGCTCAAGGTCTGGCTCCATATGCATAACGCTCTTTGCGATCTCAAAGGCAAAACTAGCGAGATCGCTTACTTTTGCCTCATAGCCCCTAGCGACCATCGACTCAAGCTCAGAGATCATCGATCCAAGTTGTCTGAGTCGTTCCTTCAACTCCTCTTCTAAGTGCAAGAAACTTCTTCTAGCAAGATCTTCGCCTTCCTTCGCACCGTCATCAAACCCGTTTTGATAAGCTTTTTTGAGGCGCTCAGCAAGAAGATCCTCAACGGATTTCGAGGATGTCCGGTGTGAGAGATCAGCTACCAGTTCTTCAACGGGCAAGAACTCTAGTCGGATCGGATCTTTCGAGCCTACACCCGAACCTTGTCGGGCAGAGTCCCCAAATATTGCTTCTACCCAAGAACCAGCCATCAGTTAACCATCTCCTCGTTTGAGCGAGATAAGGTTATCTCCCCTGAAGCTTCAAGTTCACGAACTACTCGAACCACCGCCGCCTGTGCCGCTTCGACTGTGGAGAGACGAACTGGGCCGAGCGTATCTATCTCTTCAACAAGGTCCTCCGCCGCCCTTTCCGACAGGTTCCGAAGAACTAAATCTCTCTCGCCGTCAGGAATTCCCTTTAGCGCGACAGCTAGATCTTTCGGCGCAATCTGACGAAGAACTCGTTGTAGAGTTCTATCATCCAGCGATAGAACATCCTCGAAAACAAACATCTGACTACGAACTCTGTCAGCTAGCTCCGGATCTACGACGTCGAGATCGGACAAGATACGTTTTTCAGTACCCTGATCGACATTGTTCAAAATTTCAACTAAAGACTGAAGACCTGAGCGCGCTGAGGTAGGTCCAGATTTAGAGACTCCAGCTAGCTTTCTCTGTAGAATTTGAGCCGTCGTCTCTATCACGCTTGGATCAACCCTTTCTAACATTGCGATACGCCGTGCTATTTGGGCTCTCATTTCCTCAGGCAGAGCCGCCATAATCTCAGCAGATGCGTCAGAGGGTATATATGACATGATCACAGCTACCGTTTGAGGATGTTCATCTTGCAAGAACGATGCGACCTGATATGGTTCTACGTGAGCGATAAAGCCCAGCGGATTACCAGTACTGCCTCCTGTAAACTGCTCAAGAATTTCATCTGCTTCTTTAGGAGACAGTCGAGCAGAAAGAATCTCCCTTGCCGCGTCCACTCCACCTTGGCCGACGCTTTGGACCGCAACCACCGAGTCCACAAACTCTCCCATGATCTCAGATATCTGATCCTTGTCAAGGTTGGGCAGATTGGCGATCTCTAGGGTTAGCGCGACAGCCTCAGTCTCAGTCATTGCTCTTAAGACTCGAGCAGCGAGGTCCTTCCCAAGTTGCACTAGCACAGCGGCTGCCTTTTGGGGGCCTGTTAGTTCAACTTGCCTTTTCATCGTGGCCTCGAACTCATCCAAATTCGGAGCAACTTTGCTACGTCTTCCGGTTGCTGATCTATAAAGTCAAACACCTCTTCGGCGATAAACTCTTCATGTTTTGGCATAGAGATCGCCGGAACAGACGGTCCGGCATTGAGTGCTGCAAGATTCAGAGGCTCGGTGTCCAGCTCTCGTACGAACAGATCCTCCCGCTCCTCCGACTTTGAGGACCTAAGTAGCAGAAATATTACGATCAGTATCGCCAGAGCCAAAGCAACCGTTTTGGCTAACGAGAATATCGATGATAGCTGCGAAGCGCTTGACGAAGTGGCCGATAGAGCCTGGGTTTGTGCGGCAAAAGGCATCTTTACAACAGAGATCGTGTCTCCCCGTGCCGCAACTAGACCGGCCGCTGCGCTCACCAAAGACTTGACCGAAGCAAGTGAAACTCCCTTAACCTTCGAGTCCACGAGCACCGCAACTGATAGTCGTTGAATTTGTCCTGGTGCCTGTTTCACTGTTTGGTTGACCTGTCCTATCGCGTACGAATTTGTAGTCTGGGTTTGTGAGTAGTTTGAGTTCTGATTTCCCCCAGTAGCGGGTGGGGTAATAGTACCGAGCACCCCTCCTGGTGCCGTACCAGTTCCTGTATAAGTCTGCTTTGTTGTAGAGCTCTGAGTAGGTGCCGTCACTGGCGTGCCTTTTGGAGTAGTTTGGATACTTTGAGAGTTGGTCGTTGCCTGATTGAAGTTAAGTTGCGCCGCTACTTTAACGGCCACATGATTCGGACCTAGAACATTTTGCAACATTGACGTCAGCGACGCGCTCAGTTGAGTATCAAACTGAGAAGTCGCACCAGAGTTAATAGAAGCCGTGTTGTTAAATCCAGGAGCAGCCAAGACGTCCCCGTTCTGGTCTACCACCGTCACGTCACTTGCAGACATATTAGGAATAGAGCTTGCAACGAGATGGACGATCGCTTGAGTCTGCGAAGGAGAAAGACTCACTCCCGAAGCTAGAGTCACCAACACTGAAGCTGAAGGAGTTTGATTCTGCGAGATTGCAAAGACGTCCGTTGGCGGGAGAGCTAGATTTACTTGCGCACTTGTAACGCCTTGAATCGCCTCAATCGTCGTGGCAAGTTCCCCTTGCAGAGCTCTTTGATAGTCGGCCTGCTGCGTAATTTGAGATGACGTAATACCAACTTTATCTAGAAGTGAAAGGCCAACCGTCGAGTTCTGAGGAAGGCCCGCCTGTGCCATGTCTATACGCTCTTGATAGACCTCCGACTGCGGAACCATGATCGTCGACCCTCCACTTGCAAGTTGGTAGGGAACGCCAGCTGTTGTTAATTTCTGCGTAATCGCCCCCGCATCTGACGCAGAAAGGTTGGTAAACAACGGAGCGTAACTCGGAGATGAAGTAACTTTCATGAGAAAGATAGAACCCACGACGACTGCCGCTACCCCTATAATCGTAAGTACCTTTTGGCCTGAAGTAAATCCAGACAGAAATTTGTTTACAGCTTTTTGGGCGTCCTCGACAGACTTAGATAAAGCCATATCTCTCCTAACTGAAATAAGCTATACAAACTGTTCTAAAAAGGTGTCGACATAACTTGATTGAGTGCGGACGTTACCGCGTTGCGCAGCGAAACTGCCAGTTCTGTCTCTAAAGTGGCCTGCGTACCCGCGATTGTAGCACTAGTTACGTTACCGCCACCTGCCGCAACCTGCACGGCTTGGGACTGTGCATTGACCTGACTAGTCTGCATCTGGTCAACCGCTTGGGCCAATATATTGCCAAATGAACTTCCAGACGTTGCCTGCGTTGCGGCACTTTGTGAAGCCGGTGTAGCCGTTGAAAGTGCCTGCGCTATACTTGCAATTCCCGATGCAGCACCGCTGCTAATTGGTGGAATAGCTGGAATCACTTTATGCTCCTATCTGTAACGCGGATTGATAGGCCGCTTTGGCATGATTTATAACCGAAACATTTGCTTGATATGAAGCTTGTGCTGTAACCAAATTGCCTAGCTCTTCCGCTAAATTAACCCCAGCTTGGCGGACATATCCTTGTGCATTTGCCAAAGGACTCTGCGGATTATAGACTAAAGTGCCATTCTTGGAGTACGTGGTAACAGCAACAGCCTGGACTCCCTGACCGAGGGCATAGTCAGTCGTATTCGGAGATACAAGCGAACCAGGAATCTGAGATATAGGAGCCACAACAATCTCTTGTGGTTGGTAGACCTGTTGATTTGGAGACACTTGATCGTTCATATTGGCCACGTTCGATGCAGTGGCGTCCAACCAAGTCTGATCGACGTTTACGCCTGTTCCGGCGATCGAAATACTGGGGAAAAGCGACACTAGAACGGTCCTCCCATAGATCCAGAGAGTAGCTTGAACTGACCCTCTATTAGGGTTACATCAGACTGATACCCCAAAGACGCTTGCTCCAATTGAACCAACTGTTGCGACAATGAAACGTTGTTTCCATTGATTCCAGGTGAACTTGCCGAAGGTGACAAGGTCAACGAAGCTGTTGCACTCGGCTGACTCGAACTCAGTGCATTTGCCAACGACTGCTCAAAACTCACATTTGTTTGCGTGAAGTTTGGTGTATTGCTATTGGCTACATTATTCGATATCACATTTTGTTCTACGCCTAGACCATTTAACGCGTATGACAAAGTTGAGACTGCTAGATTGGACATACATTCCTCTCGAATGAAAGACCTTACTGCTAATGGCCTCTCCCTGGCCAATCATTCGAGCCATCCATGCTCAAAAAGATCTTCGACGCGAGTCACTGGCCTCTTGAGAAAAATTTACAACAAACATACGTAAATAATTACTTTGAATATCAATGACGCGGCAAGGGGCTGGCGTGATCACATCGACATCTTCAATCCATAATCAAGATAGACATAACTGGAAATTAAAATAAATCTCCCACTCGAGTGTCGAAACTCTGATCACTATAAAATTCGGTAGCTTCTCTCCATTTTGGCTATATCAATAGTGCTAAACTGTACACACTCATAACCGTCCAAATGGTCCTTCCAATTTCAATACGACAAAAGTTATTTTGAATCAAAGCTCAAGAATCCCTATTACCGGCGTTACTCGAACAGTCCGCCACAAAAAACTCCATCAAAGCACTTTTTATGGCACCTAAATACGTTGTGCTTTCCCAGTTCAACCGATAACTACATCACCAATTCCCTCGAAACCGCACCATTCCCAAAGCAGCGTGGGGAAAACCACTCACGAACCGAAAGAGCCGCGCTTGAACACGAACTCCTATCTACATCGCAACCTCATGGTTAAGGCTCCGACGAATTTTTCCGAACCTCTTACTAAAATGTTCACAAGTGGACATCCCTACGACGGCATCATACACAAGAGCCTTCATGGACTAAGGGTCCCGTGGTAACTGCTGCTAATACCTATAAGCGGATCATCTATGGAAGGAAAGCCTTTGCAAGAAAGTCATGCCCAGCTTAAGAAATCGACTATTTACTTGATGGCGTTTGCCTGTGGGGCAATAGCTGCGAACCTTTACTACGCCCAGCCTCTGTTAGAGACAATAGCTCGCTCGTTACACACTTCACCTTCGACAGCGTCACTAGTGGTAGCAATTACCCAAGGTGGCTACGCGATTGGGCTACTTTTTATCGTACCTCTTGGCGATATATTAAACAAGAAAACGCTGATCTCAAGGATGCTGGTGAGTACTTCGGCTGCACTGTTGTTAGTCGCTCTGTCATCATCTACAAGCATATTTATGATCGGTTCTCTACTGGTAGGCACGTCAGCAGTGGTAGCCCAAGTTATCGTACCTTACGCCTCAGTTCTTGCTCCTCCAGCGCAACGAGGAAGGGTCGTGGGAGTAGTCATGAGTGGACTCTTGCTTGGGATTTTACTGGCGAGAACTCTGTCAGGGGTAGTGGCCCAAGCGTTCGGATGGCACAGCGTATACTTCATAGCTTCAGGTATGACTCTACTTTTAGCGGGTGCGCTCGCGAAGTTTCTCCCCAATACCAATACTCGATCTGATCTGTCCTATGCTCAACTGATCAAGTCAGTAGTAACAATGATGAGATCAGAGCGCCAACTTCAGATACGATCGCTCTACGGCTTTTTAGGCTTCGGTATGTTTTCGGTATTTTGGGCGTCAGCCGCCTTGCTCCTATCGAAGCCACCTTACTCGTACAGTAACGCAGTTATTGGACTTTTCGGATTAGTCGGTGTAGCTGGGGCCCTGGCTGCAAATCTAGCCGGAAAGCGATCAGACCAGGGGCTCGCTCGTAGGAGCACTTTGTTTTTCGTTCTCACCTGCTTGCTGGCTTATGTCATGCTCACCATCGCTCCTTACACCCTGGTCGTTCTAATATCTGCAACCGTACTGTTAGACATGGGAGTCCAAGGCACTCATATCACGAACCAGGCGATAGTATTCTCACTCAATCCAGAGACTCGAAGCCGTCTATCTTCGGCGTACATGACCTCCTACTTCATCGGTGGTTCTCTATCTTCTGCAGTCTCTTCCGTAGCCTTTGCAACCGGAGGTTGGTCGGCAGTCGGACTAGTAGGAATTTTGTTAGGTACTGCCTCCCTACTCCTTTGGATTTTAGAGAAAGGCACCAGCGTTTCGGCCCCTTCGGATTGATTTGACAATTAACCCTAAGGCGTAAGCAAGGATCGCTGGGATTTCCACTTGATCTACAGGATGAGATCTTTCTGTACTTGCTTTTTGTCCAAATACTCCACGCTAATTAACCGATGTAAATACCACTTTACGCCTTCACATCCAGCAGCACAACCCTACCATCGGAGGCTCGTTCTTTGGACTGATCAAGTACTGATCGACACACCGCCATCTTCACTTTCAAGGTATCAGAGAGTCCCGCTGTTCGCTCCATAAGTGCTTTTGCCAGAGGACCCAGAGACTCTGGCATATCCTTTTTGGGATTTTCCATCTCGAACGGACCGGGCCACACCCGTCTACCGTCCAACGCCTCGGCCACTAGATCTAGGTGCCTCGAGTAGGCCTCAAGGAGCTCAAGCCACTCCACTTGTCGCTTCTTCGGCGTCTAGAATCTTGTCGGCTTGCGCCCAGGCTTCTCCCAAAGGGCGAAGCACTCCTTCCGCCTCGCGTAGATACTTTATATCTTTATATAGGTTTGCTTGAATCAGCTGAGATAGCGAAAATCCATAGAGTTCCTTGAGATCTTTCGCCCCTTCCCAAAGGTCTAGGCGTAACGAACTCATCACAAGATGAACTATGTCTTGTGCGTGTCTAAGCGACTCATGAATTCCGTAAAGGTCTCTCACTCTAAAGGCCATCTCGGCTCGATCGAGATCGACGAGCAAGTTCTCAAACAACATTATAAACTGCTTGCGAGGCGTCGACGAAAGTACCGACTCTTCCTTGTATCGTTGCCTCACCTTAGCCTGATGCATTGGGTCCTTTCTAAGTCAATATCCGTTAGGGAAGTTTAGAGATTTGACTAGCTATAGCCTGTGACGTATTTTGCAGACCTCCAAGGGTCGACTCCATTGCAGAGAACTCCTGTTGCAACATTGTCTGCTCGGCCTGAATCATAGGTGTATAGTTGTTATATTGCACCTGCAAGGAACTGACCTGCTGCTGTAGTGAGCCGATCGTATAGGTCAATGATCCATTTATGGGAGAAGCAGCAGAGTTGCCCACATAAGCTAACCCTCCAGCAATACCTTGGTTATAGTTAAGCGTGCCCAAGTTGGTAGATGATGTAATTCCCGGCGTGGTAACAGTCACGGCAAATCCAGGTATGGTCGCGCTCGAAAGCGGTACTGCTAGTGTCTGGCCGGTCCCCGTTGCCGTTATGCCATCTATAGTTCCAGCAACATCTTGTCCGATAAATGATGCGCTTCCACTGGTTCCAGCAAGTCCGGTCTGTCCAGATCCCGTCGCTGTAGAGGTCGCCGAGAATGATTGAGCTGAACCGTAGTTGGTCGTGTTTACAACAAGCTCGGTTCCACCAGATACGGTTTGGACCGCCGCATTCAATGTGAGTCCTTGGCTAGAAAACGCCTGATTGAGTCCAGAAGCTATCGCCGATAAACTCTCACCAGCCGTTGCAGAGTAAGAAGCCGAGGTTCCTCCTTGAGTAAAAGTCAGCGATTCGGCACCGACAATCGTGCCGGTCGATGAGACTGCACCCGTATCTACGGCTTGAGCCGCCGATTGGGTCACGTTGATTGCATAACTACCAGCCGGAGTAGTGTCCGGCGCGTATAATAACGAAACCCCTGACGCATAGGCGTTAGAAGACGGAGTAAAGTTCCCTTGCTGCGAAAAAACCTGTGCTACTCCTGTGGGATTAGCAGCATATGCCGACAAAAAGGTACTCTGGTTGAAGTCGATAGTACCAGCACCAGTAACAGTAACTCCAACGGCTTGCGCGCCATCTAGGGAACCCGATCCAACTGTTTGCGCAACCACACCGAGAATCTGCTGAGTGATTGAGTTCAAGTTGGAGTCCCCCATGAGAGGACCACCGGTATTGGTCGAGTAGTTGTATCCAGCGTATTTGTTAATGTCCGACAAAGCCTGTTTCGCAGCGTTGACGAGATTCTGAACCTGTTGCGCCATGGCCTGTCCGTTGCCCGTAACCGTCACGGTAATAGGCGCTGATCCTGCAGGCTGAGCCGACTGCAGATTAATGGAGACATTCGACAGTAGTCCCGTCACATTATTTGACGCTGAATCCAAGATATATCCCTGAGACCCACCCACCTGTAGTTTCGCGTCCTGAGCTTGGGTTACCGTATTGAAGTTCCCAAGATATGACGTAAATGGGGTTTGATCCATAACAATAGCACCGTCTACCCCTGATGTGTTGGAGGCTAGCTGCAGTATGTAAGATCCGGAAGCAACCTCCACAGCACTAGCAGTGACTCCAGCTCCAGAGTTATTGATGTTGGAGACGACGTTAGAGAGACTTCCGTTGCCTGTAGATACCTCTTGAGCTGAGAACGTTCCCTGGGAGAGACCAAAACTACCTACGCCGGCAGTAATTGTTCCTCCAGTTCCGTCGCTAAGAGATACCGTAGAACCCGCATTGATGTTATTTATCGAATTGGACGTGCCGTCCAGCGTAACGGTGCCTGCGGTCCCTGTTGTAGCCGTGCTTTGAGCTACCATTCCTAAAGAGCTCAATGCATCCCCGCCAGTTACCTGAAGTGAGGCAGAAGAACCCAAAAGAGTAGTTCCTATCTTCAAGTCGCCTTGAGGAGTCACTGTGGCTTGTAGAAGTTGAGTCCCAGAAACGGTAGATGCCGAATCGATAGCAGACGCTAGCTGGCTTTGAGTGTAGGTGCCAGCTGCAATAGTGAAGTTGTAAGCCGTACCGTTTACTGTTGCCGAGATCGTGTCGTTTGTCCCGGTAGTAATGGTCGTAGATGCCGCTAGAGGCGTCGATCCGGTCGCTAAACCACCCGTTAGAGCTTGGGTAACGTCAAAACTGTGCGTGCCAAGGGCCAGACCCGTACCGGTTAGGGAGGTCACACCGTTTCCAGCGGCGCTCGTCGAAAGTAGGAACGGAGACGACGTAGCTACCGTAGAAGACGTCGAGGAGACGCTCTGCGAACTAGCCAGGACATTTGCCTGTGCTAGTTGATTAACGTTAAAGGAGATGCTGCCAGGACTCGCACCAGGACTTGCCGTTGCCGTCGCTACCGCTGAGTTGGATGACGAAGCAGACATCTGGTTCCATAACGAGGTCTGCGAGATCGCGTCCGCTGCACTTTGGAGCTGTGTCAAATCGCCAGATAACTGTTGATAGTCATTAACATTCGCATTTAGCTGATTAATTTGATTCTGGATATCGGTTTGAGGAAGTTTATAAGCGGTCATAAGGGCTTGAATTATCTGGGCGGTATTAATGCCCGAGATCAAGCCATTAAATGTTAAAGCGGGCCCACTACCTGAGGTATTGAGCGTATAGTTGGAGTAAGGAAGGGTCGATGAGGTGGAAGAGGTTCCGCTTACAGTACTCATTTGGGTGTTCTCCGTTTATAGGGGCCGACAGACGTAACTCGAAAAAGAGTGAGAAGCCCGCCTTTCGGTAAGACCTCTCACTCAAGTTCACTAACTAAGGAATCAACTTCAATAACAGCTGCGGTAGCGACTGTGCTTGGGATAGCATCGCTATACCCGACTGCATAAGTACCTGTTGAGACGAGAACTTCGTCATCGCCTGCGCTACGTTGGTATCGACCAGGGTTGAGTATGCAGATTGCACGTTCTGTTGACCCACTGTGTCGTTAGCAATGATCGCTTGAATTTGATTCTGAGTAGCTCCCACGGTAGCTTCAGTAGAAGCCACGTATTGAATCGCGTTCTGCACGGCACTCATAGCCTGTAGTGCAGCGCTTGAAGTTCCGATTGAGATCGCACCTGTACCAGCTGCACTAACACCCATCGCTGTCGTGTTGAGTGTCGTAATCGAGACAACTACCTGGTCAGCAGCACTTGCATAGGCTCCAATTTGGAATGACTGGTTAGAGTAGGTTCCATTTAGGAGCTGTGTTTGCCCGAACTGGGTGCTATTGGCTATCTGATCCAACTGGTTCTGGAGTGCTTGAAACTCTTGCTGATCGGCGGAGAGTGACCCCGAGTTTGCAGTACCAGCGTTAGCCGCCTGAGTCGCCAACTCGTTCATTCTTTGCAGAATGGAGATCTGTTGGTTCATAGCACCCGCTGCTATCTGCAGAACTGATATACCGTTTTGACCGTTATTTATTGCCACACCGAGTCCATTGGCTTGAACGTTCAAACCTTGGGAGATTACGTAGCCTGAAGCATTGTCGGCAGCAGTCTGGATCTGTAGACCCGAAGACAGCTGTGAGATGGTCTGTTGCATTGCATTGCTAGTAGCGTTCAAGTTATTGTACGCATCTATTGCTGATATGTTCGTATTCACCGAAAGGGACATTGTTTCCTCCTTGAGTTCCCTATCCTTACTTACCGCAGTACAC